>CAKZUU010000118.1 GCA_937922175.1 uncultured Gemmataceae bacterium | reverse complement strand
ATCTGCCCCCGACTCGGGCAGCAGATCACCGGCGAGTTGTTCCATCACGAAGCGTTCGTAAGGCTTGTCTTGGTTGAAACTGCGAATCACGTAGTCTCGATAGGGCCAGGCATGGTCCCGCGGCTTGTCGCGTTCAAACCCCTGGCTCTCGGTGAAGCGAGCCACATCCAGCCAGGCGCGTGCAAAATGTTCGCCGAAATGCGGACTGGCCAGCAGCCGCTCAACGAGCCGTTCGTACGCCCCCGGTCTGTCGTCGGCCAAAAATTCGGCGATTTCTGCGGAGGAAGGGGGAAGTCCGCAGAGATCGAGGCTCGCGCGGCGGATCAACGTCAGCCGATCGGCCTCGGGGGCTAAGGACAAGCCTCGGGTTCGCAACTGTTGAATGATGAAGACGTCGATGGGATTCCGCCCTCGCGGTTCATCGACGAGGCGAGGCATCGTTGGTCGGACTCGGGGGCGAAATGCCCAATCGGCGGGGAGACGTTCCTCAGGCCGACCGTCGGTTCCCAAGAAGAAAATAGCAAGAACAGGTAGGAGGCGGGACATGCCCTGATTTTGAATTGTCCGCGGGCCGACGTCAACAGGTGTCGTCGGTTTCCGCCAACTTCTGCAACCGCTTCCAAATTTTTTCCGGCACGGGCATGACCGACAATCGGGACATACGGACGAGCTCCCACTCAGCGAAGGTCGGATCGGCCTTGATTTCGGCGAGCGAAACAGGTCTCTTCCATCGACGAACCGGAGCCACCCAGACGGTGCCATCATCCGCAGAGATGACCTTCATCTCCCCCACAACGGCTTTTTCCTTTCCGGTGTGGTAAAGAACGACGTGATCTCCGGGTCGGACTTGTCGGAGGTATTTTTTCGCCAACGGGTTTGTGACGCCGTCCCAAACCGTCTGCCCATCACGTTCGAGATCGGAGTAAGAATAGCAGGTCGGTTCTTGCTTGAATAGCCACCAGGCCATGGTCGGCACTTCCCTCGGACGTCAGCCAGTGGACGCACCTGCTTGGGCAGGCTTCGGCGGGGATAACGGAGGAGGCGACGCGGACCCTGGCACTGGGGTCGCGGCCGTCGAATTCGTCAAAAACGAGTGAACGAGGAGAATGGCAGCTCCAACCACCAAGCAGCAGTCGGCGATGTTGAACACCGGCCAATCGATGAACTTGTACCAATAGAGGAAATCCCGCACGCCACCGAAGACGACCCGATCGTAGAAATTCCCCAACGTTCCGCCGAGGATCAGCCCCAAGGCGATGGCGAGCCATCGGTCGGAGAGGTGCGACTGCCGTACGCCCCAGCCGACGATTGCCACTGCCGCCAGCAAGCTAATGATGGCGAAAAACACATTCGAGGTTTTCCGATCGTTTCCCAGGCCGAACAGCGCCCCCTGATTGACATGCGGCATCTCGGAGGCGTTCCAAATCCGTAGCCGACCGACGGCCGGCTCCGCGGTGTATTGCGTGTGCAATCGAAAGGCACCTGGGATCAACTCAAAACTGCCTTGCCGAGCAATGGGATCGTAATGCGACGGATGCAGGTGAAGCCAATGGAAAATCAAGTATTTACTCGACACATCGGCGATGAGCGCCAGGATTGCCAGCACAAAGAGCCAACGGCGACCTGAGGGGATCACAGTCATAAAGCTCGTCGACGACTTTCGTCTCGGGAAGGAATGCTGGATGTCCACGATATTCCTCTCTGACACCCCTGTCAAGCAAGGGCCTCTTGTCGGGAGATACCGAACAAAGCAATCGCAGACAAGACGGAAATGACGAAGATTTGTTAGATCGTAACGATCCGGGTATCCAGCGAAAGTCGTTGGCTTGTGAGGGCGGAATCGATTAAGGGAGTTTCGCCCAAGACATCACCCAGCGAACGAACGACAACCCTGCCAAATTGGCTTGACGCGCCTGGCACTTGAGGGAAGAATCGCGCAGCCGCTGGAAAATCTCTCAAGTCCGCGGAAGGAAGGATCGCGGCGGGGAGGCGGAATCGGGGGGCCAGGCTTCTTCGTCGGTCGGAAGAACGCAACGCCCCGGCGTAGCGCTCAGGATATCGACCCCTGGGCGACGAGTCATGTGGTACGAGGCAGGAACCGGTCCGCTGAGGGCCTGAAAGTGCGTTTCGTCCGAACGATCCTGTTACTGGCGGTTATTGTCGGCCTGGCCGGCTGTTTCCAGTTGGGCCGCAGCCGTCAAACGTCTTCCGGGAATGCAGCGACCAAGAATCCCGTCCCGCGTGGCGGAAGTTCCGCACCCGCGAATCAGATCAAGGCCACACCATTTTGGGCCAAAGAGCCGGAAGCGTCGCGAATCGAAAACCCAAATCTGTCCATCGCCGGACGTGACGGGACGACCCGACCAGCCGGTGCCACCAGCACCGATTACAACGGCGTTCTCGCCGGCTCCTTGGTCGATGCATTCAACCGCCCCGTGCCCCGGGCCTACCTCCAGATCGCTGCCGTCGATGGCTCGATGCGACCCATTGAGATGACCGTCGAGAAAGGCTTTTTCACTGTCCCTGGTTTGACCCCCGGCCGACCCTATCTGCTGACGGCACGAGTGTACGACGGCGAACGGAAGCTCGCAGGTCGCGTGCAAGTTACGCCGCCCAATCCGCGGATCGTCATCCGCCTTCGCGAAGATCTTTATTCCGGAACCATTCCGCCGCCCCCGTCGCTCGATGAGGTCGGAGTCGGGACGTCGGGGCCTCGTCCGACTCGAGCCGAGGCCGGCGACGACGGTTGGAAACCACCGGAGCAAGCGATTCCTCCGGTCGGTCCATCGCCAACGGATCCTCCCCCGCCCCCACTGGGTTCATCCTCTCCACCACCCGAGGAACGTCTTCCGCCCTTCAATGCGGAGAACATTACCGGCCGAGACAATTCATCGACCGACGTGACGAACCCCCCGGCACCCCCGCTGATCAATCTGCCGCCGCCATCGGGTCGAACGCCACCGGAACTGGAACCACCACCGATTCCGGAACGAAAAAATCCGGGGCCGGACACCCGTCAAGCCCCGCCGCCACGAATGGCCGTGCCGCCTTTGTGTGAGTTCGCCGGCCCCCATCGGCTGAAAAACCTGGCGCTACGCGATGCCTATGGCACGACGTGGGACTTCCAACAGGCGCAAGGTCAATTAATCCTTCTCGACTTCTGGGGAACGTGGTGCCGACCGTGCCTGGCAGCGATCCCCCATATTAAACGGTTGCACTCCGAATACGGTCCCCGCGGACTCGAAGTGGTGAGTATTGCCTGTGAACGCGGGTCCGAATCGCAGCGGACTCGTCAGATTCTCGACGCCATCGATCGCCACAAAGTCAACTACCGCGTTCTCTTGGCCGAAGAGTTCGAGAATTGCCCCGTGCAACGAGGTTTCGGCATCCAAAGCTATCCGACCTTGGTGCTGATCGACCGGCAAGGCAACATCCGCTGGCGAGGCGACACCAACACATTGCCCCAATTAGAGGCGATCATCCGACGAGAATTGATCGCCAATCGCTGAGGGAACGGCAGGCAAGGGAGAACGTTTGTCCGCCGTCCCCCTCCACTCCGAATTGAGCCAGATTACTTTTCAATCTCAAAGGACTCGATGAAACGCTCGACGTCCTTCCCCGAGGTAAATGATTTTGGGCCAGCCGCCGTCACCTGATAAAAGCGATCGGGCGTCAGAACGAACTTGACCCGGTAAATGCCCAGACTGGCCACCTCCATTTCAATCTCCCGCGTCGGGAAAGCGCCAAATTTACCGTCGTCTGCCCGAGAAATATTGCCCTTGAGAGCGTTTTGCAAGCCCTTCTGGCCACCGTCAAAGATCCTCTTGACCAACTCGGGGTCCTTGATGTCGATCTGGCTCTCCAGTTGGTTGTGCTGGAGCATATACACCGCCTTACCGTCGAGAACTTCCAAGATCAATTGCTGGCCTTTGCTTTTGTTCTCACCGAGTTTGCCCGGATCCAGTGGTTTCCCCGGAAATTCGATACGACATTTGCCTTCTTTGACATCGATTCGAGTCCACGCGGAATCGTCGGCGACCGCGACCAGCGTGAGGAAAAAAAACGCCACGCCTGAGAGAAGTGATTTCATAAGTCACCTTTCACGAGTTAGAAAAACGTAAACCGAGCCGACTCAAACGTTCCACTGTGGCAGCCATGAGAGAATCTTCCTCCGCCTCGTCGCGTGCCGGGTAGGTGACGGAAAAGCGCAAATACGGACCGGCATCGTCCCAGGGCACACAGCAGACAGACTGTTCATGGATGAGATACTGCGATGCTTCCTCTGCGTTATCGAATCGGCGATCTCCCGCCGCGATCGGTGCTCGGACATACAGGAAATACGTGCCGCCCGGCATCTGAGCCTGAAAACCGACTCTCGACAGGGCGGTCACCAGCTTCTTCAGGCGTCGGCGATACTTTTCCCGGACCGATTCAGCGATCTCCGGCAGGCGCAGAGCCGCAGCGGCGGCTTTCTGGATCGCCATGAACTGGCCGGAATCACTGTTATCCTTTACGTCCGCGAAGGCTTGGACGATCTTTCGATGCCCGGCAACGAATGCCATCCGCCAACCAATCATGTTGAAACCTTTGGACATCGAATGGACTTCGACGCCGACTTCTTTGGCACCTTCGACTTGCAGGAAACTAAGGGGCGGGCCATCGTAGGTGAGCAGGACATGGGCCGCATCTTGAATGACAACGACCTGATGAGTCAGAGCGAAGTCGATGACCCGCTGGTAGAAATCCTTGGTCGCGAGTGCTCCGGTCGGACTATTCGGATAATTGAGGACCAGCAATTTCGCCCTTTTCTTGATGTCGCGGGGGATCGCGTCGAGATCGGGCAAAAAGCCGTTTTCTTCGCGAAGAGGCAGCTTATAAACCTCCCCGCCGTAGTACCGAGTGTGAGTCCCCGCGACGGGATAGCCGGGGACCGTCATCAAGGTCACGTCGCCGGGGTTGATGAAGGCGGCGGGCAGCATGGCCAAAGCAGGCTTGGAACCGATCGCATGATTGATTTCGACGTTCGCATCGAGCTCCACGCCGAATTGCTGGCGCATGAACTCGGCGGCTGCGTCTTTGAACTCTTGAATACCGTTGTCGGCGTAGCCCCGATTTTCCAGTCGATCGACTTCCCGCTTCAAAACCTCCCGAACTCGCGGATCGGCCATGTCGTCGTTTTCACCGATGCCGAAGTCCAACAGCGGTCGTTCCGGATGCTCGGCGAGAATTTTGCGTTTTGCCCTTTTGATCTTCTCGAATTTGTAGATTTCCGTTCCTTTGCCGTAGTTCGCGCCACCCATGCGATCGGCAAAAAGAGATTGGAACCAGGGGTCCGCGGCCGGGAAATTCGACATCGGCTGTCACTCTATCGGAAGAGAAATGACTCGGATGTTATAGCGATTCCCGAACCGCTCGGC
>CAKZUU010000117.1 GCA_937922175.1 uncultured Gemmataceae bacterium | reverse complement strand
GATCCGGGGGATCTTTCGGCCGTTGGCGCTATTCAATCAACCCGTGACTCGCTTGACCACTGATGCCGGCTCCATTTGCACGTCTCCAGCATCCAAGGTCGCTGTCGGTTTGAAATCGTGCTCCGCGGATACGCCTTTGTCAGTGCGTCAGCCGACGGTGACACTCGCACTCGCTGTTGAGCCATTCGCCGTGCCGTCATTCGGGGTCACAAACACTTGCACGAACTCGCCGCCCGACAAGGAGAACGCCGAGAGATCGAGTTGGTCCGTGGTGTCCGTTGTCACATACGTTCGCACCGTGCTGCCGTTGATTTCCCAAATATAAGTGAAATTCAACGGGTCGCCATCGGCATCGACTGCCGTGACCGTGGCCGTCAATGTGCTCGAAACTGTCGGCGCGGCCGGGTCCAAATCGAGGCTGTTGATCACAGGCAGATCATTCAGGCTATCAGGCACGTTGCTGAGTGTGAGTTGGAAGGTCCGAACGGCCGTCGCGTTGGAAGGATCCTCGGCTGTCACCTTGATCGCCAGAGTCCCTGCATCCGTGATGGCGGGGTTGCCCTGTAAGATGCTCCCGCTCAGGCTTAGCCAACCGGGCAGTGGCGAGCCGTCGTCTCGAGTCGCCGTGTAAGTCAGCGGATCGGAGTCTGGATCGCTGAAATAGTCGCCCAAGTCCAGGGAAAAGAGACCTGGACCGTTGAAATTGTGATCGGGCACGCCGATTGTCTGCGGATCGCGGTTTTCGATGAGGGCGCTCCGAACGGTCGGGGTACCGCTTCCCTGCGGATCTTTCGGCGTGACTTGCAAGCTGAGAGTGTCGCCGGGCCGCACGTCGGGCAAGGTTGTCAGATCCAGGGTGTCGGTGGTGCTGGCCGAGTCGCTGACCGACCGGACGACGATGCCGTTGTGACGCCAGACGTAATCGTAAGTGAGCGGGTCGCCGTCCGCGTCAGAACCGGTGATTGTCGCCGTGACAACGCTGTCATTAAAGATGTCAGGGCTGGGACTGAACGCAATGGACGCGGTCGGCAAGCTATTCGAGACGACAATCGACTCCACGACCGGAGCGCTGGTCGTCGCTCCGTCCGTCACAGTGACCTCGACCGAAATCGTGTGTCCTTTGTTCCCGTTCGCGGGCAAGCTCAGATCGAGAGAGTTCGTCGAGCTCAAGGTGATCTGACTACGGACGGTCGTTCCATTGACTTTCCAGATGTAGTTGTAGTAGAGCGTGGCGCCGGTCGGATTGCTGGCATTGACCGTGGCCGTCAGCAGGTCGTTGGTGAAGACAGGGTTCGGAGTCAATTGGACGGAATTGATGGTGGGGACGGCGACGTTGGGCGCCGCGACGAACGACAGGGCGAAGTGCAAGTCATCAAAATGCTGCGACGTGCCGTTGAGGGTGGTCATGGCATGGATGTGGATGGGACCGCCTGGGGACGGAAGATCGCGGGTGATTTGCTCGGGACCCACCATGCGAAAATGCTCGACGCCGTCCGGGTTGGCCGCAGCGAAGGAAAAGAAAGCCCGCGGCAGGAGCGAGTCGGAGTTGGTGGGATTGTTGGCGAGGAAGTTGGCGGCGGTGCCACTCTCGATGACGTAGAAGCCGATCAACGATCCGCCCGCGACGGTGATGCTGTTGGTGGCGCCGACGGCGGCCGCCGGGCTGAAAAGAAGTTGGCGGCGAGCCAGAGCCGCAGCGGCATAGCCCGGGTCGCCCGGACTCAGATGACCAATTCTCCCCGACGGATCATCCACGAGGAACAAGCCGACTTCACCGACGACGTTTGGACGGCCGGGCCGGGTTAAGGGTCGGCTCGCTTGGAATTTGGTTGCCGTGATCGTGACGTTGTGTCCCGGATTGCTCGGAGCGCGAAGGGCTGGCATGACGCCGGTGTCACCTGCCAGGCGAAGGACGATGACACGATCATTGTAATCGCGATCCCCGCCTCCGGTAAGGTCCTCGAAGCCGATGATCATCCGACCGGCCACGGGATCATAGTTGATGAGGGTGTGTTCGACCCCATCGTTGTTGACCGCCTTCAGAGAGAAGAAGGCTTGTATTCGTCCATGGGGCGAATTCGTGGGGTTGACGGCGCGAAGTTGCCCCAACGTGCCGTTCTGAACAAGAAGGAACGCCAGATGCTGGCCGCCCTGGACGGCGATAGTTCGAGAGGCCCCGGAGCCTTGTCGCGCCCCGAACATCGACTGAGCGCGGCGGATGGCTTCCGCGGCATACCCGGGATCGCCCGGCATCAATGTCCCGATTCTCCCTGAGGCGTCATCCACGAAGAAATAAGCCGTTTCGCTGAAAAACGCCGATTCGGCCACCGGTACGCGCAACGACAATTGCTGCGGACTACCCGGCAATCCGGGAACCGTGTAAATGCCGTATTCGCTCGGAGCGTAAACGAGGGTCAGCGGGGCGAGCTCGTCGATGTTGCTCCCGTCATCAACGCGGGCCTCGACGACATTCGGTCCAACGCGCAGTACACCTTCCGGGAGTGTCGTCCGGTAAATGCCGGCACTCGTCTCCGTTGTGGTGATATCTTGTCCCCCGACCCGCACCGTGACGGTCCGGCCGGGCTCTGCCCGAATCGTCAGCGAGGGGCTCGCGTCCGATGTGACGTTGTCGTTGTCGTAAAGGCCGGTGTCGCTGGCGGCATCCAAGTCAATGTCGTTGGTCACAATCAACTGAAAACGCTCGGTATCGTAGTCGGCGTGGAAATTGTCCTTGACCCCGGCAAGCAAATCGACCGTGCCCACGAAGCCGGGTCTGGGAGTGATCGTGACCGTCCGATGGCCTTGGTCCACGTGGACGTGAACCCCCGTGGGAACCGTGTTGATGTCGCCGGGGCTACCAACGGCGAACGTCAATACGTCGTTTTCCAGATCCGTGGCGTGCAACGAGATGGTGACCGACGATCCCGCGGAGACTCGGACATCGGAGATCGCGGAGAGGAAGGGGCGGTCGTTGACGGTATCCAAGATGCCATTCACCGTGAACGTGCGTTCCTCCTGCCCACCGGCACTGTGGGCCGTCACAGTGATCGTCGCCGTGCCCCGAAAGTCAGAAGAACCAGAGATACGCAAGACGCCGTTCTGGGTGTCGCTAAACACCTCGGCATGATCGATCGTGATCGGCGGAATGGGCCGGCTCAACTCCGTATTCGACGGAGGATTCTGTGCGACGACGTTGGTGCTCATCAGTCGGCCGAACAGGTCGAACCCGCTGACGAGTAGCCCGACGATGGAATGGTTGAAATTGAGGTGCTGCGGCATCTGAGCCAACGGCACGTCGATGTCCGTGATAAAAAATTGCGAATCGTTGCCATCGTCTCCAGCATTGGCGAGCGCCACCAACCCGGGGCTGACGAATGTGGTTCGTGCGTGAAACTCGTCGCGGTAACGCCCTAGACCGGATTCGCCGCTGCCCATGCCATCGGCCGAACCTGCCTGGGCCATGAATCCGTCAATGACCCGATGAAACAGTTTGCCGTTGTACCAACCGCTGTTCGCCAAAGTGGTGATCTGGTGGACCGCCAACGGAGCAATATCCGGAAAAAGTCGCAAAATCAGGTCGCCCGTGAACGGGTTACTGAAATTATCCACCCCGCTGACCGTGAGGCGGAGGCTCGGACCCCCCGTCACGATCGTCGCGGTGACGTTCGGGTCGCTGCTCAGAGCGGAAAAGCTGACTGGGTGGCCGTCGCTCTCGACCGCGCTCAGCGGTACGAGCACGTCCTTCCCGGTCGGCATCGGGTAATTCGCGATGGGATCAAACGTCAACGCAGGAACAACACGTTCATCCAGAGGCTCCAATCCCAGCCTCGTTCGCAGATGGGCAAGGGACCGTTGACGGCCAAGCGACCAAACCTTCCGTCGATTTTGCTGCCCAGACATAACCGTCCTCAGATCGCTCGTCGAAGTACTGCCTCAGGGCCCCAAGCCGGGGGACCGATCGTTATCTTTTCCGGTGGATGCGTGGCTCAGGAGGCACAAACGTCATATTTTTCCCAACAATTCGCGGTACCCGAAGTTCCGGCGATTCCTTCGGGACGCCAACTTCGTGTTGTGACAAGGGCACCAAATAAATGACGAACGAAGCACGTTCCGCGTTCTGAAAATCGGTAGGGCGGGGCAGGTATCTCAGCCGAAACATCTTTTGCCGAGCAGACCGCGTCCGAGCCATGCGCCACAATTGGTCTGATCGCCTCGATTGAGGTGCTTGCTCGATTCCTCACGATCGTGTCGGCGGGGAGCCTCGCTGTCTTCGGTGCGAACGGTCGATCAGTCAAGTGGTAGTACTTGGCTTAGGGCCAACAACAGAGGAACAGCGGCCACGCCCATCATCGCGAGCGTCGCGGTCCAGCTTTTCAGAGTTTCGCCCTCGGTGAGGCCACCCATCTTGCATACGACCCAGAAGCCGCTGTCGTTCATCCATGAGCCGACCATCGAACCGGCTCCGATCGCCATGACCAGGTACACTGGATGATATCCCAAGTACTGCGACATGGTCTGACCGGCATCGGTCATTCCAGCCGTCACGATGGGCATGACAATGCCCGCCGTGGTAATCATCGACACGGTGCCTGAGCCTTGGGCGATTTTGAAGAGAACCGCGACGCCCCAGCCGAGAACGATGAAGAACGGCCCGCTACCGGTCGTCGGCACCAGCGCTTGCAAGCTCTCACCCAAGCCGACGGCCCGCAGCATGAAACCAAATGATCCTCCTGCGCAGGTGATCATCAAGATCATGGAAGCGTCATCCAAGGCCGATGCCGTGAACGACGCGAGTTGGTGTCGATTCATCCGAGTCTGTCGTGCCACCAAGATCATGGCGACGACCGCGGCGATCAACAGCGCGAACATCGGTTGGCCGAGAAATTGCAGCACCTCGCGCAATGTCAGTTCGACTCCTCCCACTCGGACGGATAAAGCCCCGTCCGGATGTGCCTTGACAATGGCGTCATAGACCGTGGCGGAAGTGATGAACAACACCGGCAAGAGGATGGGCAGAACCGACGCGAGAAGGGAAGGTAACTCATCGTCGCTTTGTTGGGCCTTGCGCTCTAACTCGGCCAGGACGTCCTCGTTGGCGGTTCGCAACGGAGTCGGCCAGCGACGATTCGCCCAGGCGGCATAACAGTAACCAATCAGGGAGAGCGGAGCGCCCACCAGGATCCCGACCATGATGACGAACCCCAGGTCCACACGCAGGATTTCCGCCATGCCGATCGGCCCCGGCGTCGGAGGCACCAGGGAATGCGTGATCGCGCCGCCGGCACCGATGGCGGTGACGTAGAGCAGGTAGTCCCGGCCCGTCCTCACTCGCAAGGCTTTGGCCAGTGGAACAAGCAACAAAAAAACCGTGTCAAAAAAAACCGGAATCGAGAGGACAAAACCGCTGCTGAGAAGGGCGAGCCCCCCCAAGCGTTCGCCAAAAACCCGAGTGAAGAAACGGACAATTCGGTCCGCCGCCCCACTGTCCATGAGGGCCCGCCCGATGATGCTGGCGAAAGCAATCGCCAGACCGATTCGACCCATGATGTCGCCGAACGATTGAGCCACCAGCCGGGGAGCATTTAACAGGGCCAAGCGAGGGATGTCGGCATCGTTCGACCCGACGTTTGCCAGCGCCTCGATGTTGTCCAAGCTCAGTTGCCGCCGGGCTGTCTGCGGATCACGAGCATTGATGCGGTCCGACGCATTTCGCGCCAACTTTTCCAGCGCGTCGATCTCGCGGGTTTGCAGCACGACCCGAGGCGAGAGCAAGCCAATCAGGAGAGCCGCCGAAATCAAGGCAAGCAGAGCGTTCGTGCGAAAACGGACAATCAACACAACGATGACCAAGATCCCCAGTCCGAGGAGCAGCAACGGGTAGAATGAGGCAAAGGACATGACGGGTCTCCCAGGAGGCAAGCTCCGTATCGTTATAAGCGCGATGACGTCGTGGAAAGGCGGGTTTCGACACAGCGGCGGCACGGATCCCCGACGACGAGCGGGGGCCAAACTCGCCGGGGAATTCTAAACTTCCCTGGACCGACGGTTGAGAGGAAAGGGAAACACTGATGCCGATGACGATGACGGAGCAGATTCTGGCTCGGGCCGCCCACCGCGATCTGGTCTCCCCGGGGGACAATATCTGGGTGGACGTCGACGTTTTGATGACGCATGACGTGTGCGGACCGGGTACCATCGGCATTTTCAAAAAACACTTCGGACCCCAAGCCAAAGTCTGGGACCCCGACAAAGTCGTCATCATCCCGGACCATTACATTTTCACCGCGGACGTGATGGCCCATCGCAATGTGGACATTCTCCGCGAGTTTGCGGCAGAGCAGGGCCTCAAGTACTTTTACGACGTCGGCACCGAGCGTTACAAAGGCGTTTGTCACATCGCCCTACCAGAGGAAGGGCACACACGCCCTGGCGAGGTCCTGCTCGGCACCGATAGCCATACCTGCACCGCGGGGGCGTTCGGCGAATTCGCCACGGGCATCGGCAACACCGACGCCGGCTTTGTGTTGGGCACGGGTCAGCTGTGGCTCAAAGTGCCCCCGACGATGCGTTTCATCTTCCAGGGACAACTGCCGCCGTATTTGATGGCCAAAGATCTGATCCTCGCGGTGATCGGGGACATCGGTTGCGATGGAGCGACCTACTGTGCGATGGAATTTGATGGCGATGCCGTCTACGCTCTCAACCTTGAAGAGCGCATGACCCTGTGCAACATGGTGATCGAAGCGGGGGGGAAAAATGGCGTGATCGCTCCAGATCAGGTGACCCTCGATTACGTCAACGCCCGAAATGCAGGACACAAGCCCTACACCGTCGTGAAGCCACAACCGGGGGCACGTTACACTTTCGAGAAGGTGTACGATGTGACGAAATTGGAGCCGATCGTGGCACGGCCGCACAGCCCCGATAACAGGGCGGCCGTTTCGGAGGTCAAGGGGACCAAACTTGATCGGGCTTACATCGGTAGCTGCACCGGTGGCAAAATGACGGATTTCCGTGCGGCGGCAGCCCTCCTGAAAGGGAAAACCGTGCGTATTGACACTTTTGTCGTCCCCGCCACAAGTGACATTGCTGCTCGCCTGAAATCCGAGCGACTCGGTCAGCAAACGTTGGAAGAAGTTTTCTTGTCGGCCGGCGCCAAGATCGGTCCGCCCTCCTGCGCGGCCTGCTTAGGTGGACCCGCAGACACGTTCGGTCGTTTGAATGCCCCGCTGTCGTGTATCAGCACGACGAATCGCAATTTCCCCGGTCGCATGGGGCACAAGGAGGCACGGGTGTTTCTCGCCAGTCCGCTGACCGTGGCCGCGAGTGCCCTCCGAGGTGAGATTGCCGATCCTCGTGAGCTTCTGTCCTGAGCGGTGGTCCTCGGCAGCGTGCGTCAACCGTCTCGGAGAATGACCAAAGCGGCATTACGACCGCATGCGCCCATCACCCCGCCTCCGGGATGCGTGGCCGAGCCGCAAAGGTACAACCCTTTGATCGGCGTACGATATTGCGACCACTTGGCGGCAGGACGCAAAAACAACAGATTCGAGAGCGACATCGCTCCCTGAAAAATGTTGCCTCCCGTCAAGCCGTACACTCGCTCGATGTCCGGCGGGGACAACACCTGTCGATGCAAAATCGATCGTTGGAAATTCGGAGCATATTCGTTCAGGAGGTCGCAACAACGGTCGGCA
>CAKZUU010000116.1 GCA_937922175.1 uncultured Gemmataceae bacterium | reverse complement strand
CCCCGAATCGTCTTCACCGCATCAACGAACTGAGCCTGAACGCGATCGAGTCGCAAACGGCGATCCGGGATCGGATTAGACCCGTCTCGGTGTGATGGCGCCGAGTGCTCAGGTTGAAAGTACGTGCCGACGACGTTACGGCTCGCTTGCAGGCTCTCCGCCACGATGCCCGTGTGCGAACAGCCGGCGTTCCGGTTTTTTGCCACCGATGGTTTCGGTGAAAGGAAGCCTTTTGAAGTCACGCGATTTGCAACAGTCCGATTCACGACGAGAAGACAGGAGATATTCAGATGAAACACAACGAGGTGAACACTTCCCGTCCGCAGGATTATTTTCCTGATCGCCGCGAGGTATTGCGAGAATTGTCTTTGGCAGCTTCCATCGGTGCGTTAGTAACACATGAAGTTCTCTGGCCGTCGAAGTGGACCGTGGCGTCCGAGCGACGGTCATCTCCGGGTGATTGGGGAACGGTCAAGGGGCGTGTCGTTTGGGACGAGTCGGCCAAACTGCCCGAACGCCGACAGGTCGATTTCGTCAAGTTGAAGATTCAGGGCGAAGACCTGCGGTTTTTCACCTCCCAGGGTCCTGTCTATTACGAAGATTGGGTCATCGATCCTCAGACCCGAGCGGTGCAGCACGTCTTTATCTGGCTACGGTCGAATTCGACGGAGCGCACGCCGCCGCCGTTGCCGGTTCACCCGAGTCTGAAAGATGTGACGGGGCCCGACATCATCATGGACCAAGAGCCGCTGGGTTACCGTCCCCACGCGGTGGCACTCCGTGTCGGACAGACTTTGGTCGTGAAGAACTCGTCACCGATTTTTCATTCACTCGTATGGAACAGTGAGAACAACGGACAAGGCAACCGGGCGATGCCCCGAGACACGGAGGTTCGGTTTGAAAAAGTAAAGTTCGAGCGGACTCCCATCTTATTCTCGTGTGCGCCTCATCCGTGGGAAAGAGCGTGGGTGCGAATCTACGATCACCCGTATTTCGCCCTCACCGGTCCCGATGGACGGTTTGAGATCAAACTGGCTCCGGCTGGCAAAGCTCGGATTTGCGTATGGCAAGAAACTCTTGGATTCCGTGGCGGCAAGGAAGGACGATTCGGCCAACCGATCGTGATTGAGGCCGGAGCCACACTGGATCTTGGCGATCTGAAGATTAAACCCGTGAGTTAGTGAATCGGTCGGGCATTCGAGGCACAACGGGACGCTCGTTGCTCTGCTATCACCATCTCGATCCAGTCGACGCTCACTCCGCGGAGGACGTTGCGAGACGGTCGCAGGTTAGCAATCGTTCCGATGTAAGGAATGGACGGAAGTCGAACCTAATATCCTCTCTTGCCTGGATGTTGGAATGGGCAGGACCGAGGTGAGGTGCAATCAAGGATATACGTCACATCGTAAAAATGACCTGTGTTCGAAAAGGCAAAAGTGTCGAAAAGGAGTTTCTTATGTATCGTCGAATTCTTTCCCTATTGATTGTGGGTCTCACTATGAGCAACCTAGCGTTGGCTCATGATACATGGATTCAGCCGAACTCTCCTGTCGTGCGCACCGGCGAGGCGGTTTATATCGACCTCATGCTTGGTAATCATGGTAACGATCATCGCGATTTCAAATTGGCGAGTAAACTGTCGCCGGGCTTGATTCAAACGTTTGAGGTCGTGGGACCTGATGGCAGAACATATGATCTGAAACCGAACCTCATTGATCAGGGATCCAGCCCCAAAGAAGGGTATCACACGGCGAAGTTCGTTCCAACCACCTCTGGGGTGTATATTGCCGCGCAAAAACTCGACACGGTGATGAAGAAGGGGGATCCGATTCGTGCATTCCGCAGTGCCAAAACGGTGATCGTCGCCAGTGACTCCCTCGACCATTTACCGCAAAGTCTAGTAGGCTTCGACCGGCCGGTCGGTCATCGTTTTGAGTTGGTGCCGCTCGTGAATCCAGTGACCGGTTTGGGACCCGGAAAAAAGATCCGGGTACAATTGCTTTTCGATGGCAGGCCGGTTGAAGGAGTAAAAGTCAGCTTCATTCCTCGCGGTGTCACGTTGAAAGAGGGCACGGATCCTGAGTATGAGCGCATCACCGATGGGGAGGGACAGGCATCATTTGAACCAAAGGAAGGGAATTATGTGTTGATCGTCGCGCATTTGCCCCGAGAGGAGCAGGGCGATGGCTATGGAAAAGCCCATTATGCCGCGACGTTGACCGTCATCGTGCCGGAGAAATGCCGATGCTGCCCTGAATAAGGCATCCTTGGTCAAGATGACGCCGAATCGCTTGGTGGGATCCTGGCGGATGGGGCTGTGGTCGCGACGATTGGGACGTTGGCGGACCACAGTCCTCGGTGTTCTCCGAAGCGGTGCGCCGATGATCGCCGCGGTTCGATGAATGTCTTTTGGTCGTCAGGATATTTCTAGCGATCGACACCTTCTTCGTTGTCGACGATCCTAAGACTGCAAGTGGAGTCATCCGTGAGACGACGACATGGGCCGTCGCCGAGAAAGCCCTGTATGCGACGGAGATCATCGAACCTCCTCGCCAGCGAGGTATGGGTATGATGGGTCTGATGAAACCGAATCTTTAAGGGGTTCAGATCGATGACTCCATCGTGGATCGAAGGAGAAACGGCATCCGGATGATCATGGAACGGAAAGGATTTCCCGCGGAGAGGTCACGGTCACGACTGCGCCTAATATCAAATTTCCGGTGCTGGCAGATGGTCGAGTGTGGACCGCGATTTATAATCCCGTATCCACGGCATTGCGCGGAAGGGTGAGGAGCGATCAAAGTGACCTGTTCTGGCGCACCTTTTTGCTGCGGATGCATCTTAGTTGAGGTGATCCCGGCGAAGTGACGACAAAGTGTTTCTGGGCCATCGGAGTTGATGCCATCGCGATGTTTCTGTGTTTTGGGGGACTCGGGGCGGTTCATGTGGTGGCAAATCGAAGGCCACACGTCACGTGGGGTTGATCGCCCTCATCATGAGTGCAACCACTGCGACTCTGTTGGGGTTCTCCATGCGTAATCGCGATCCTTGATGAATGTTCGATAGTATGGGTTGGCGCCCAACGACGAAGCGCATGGCCATTCGCCGGGCATGATCCGGCGCGATGGCGACGCGCTTCGTCAGAGTGGCATCGGGTACAGTTTGTCGACGAGCAGTGGGAGCAAAATGCGCTTGTTCACCTGCTCGGACGCCGATCGGCTTGACAATGGGCGGCGGTCCTGAACATACCGAGGCCCTCGCCGTCCCTCGATTTTCCACGGCGAGTTGACCACTGCGAGCTGACGCTCGCCGCTAGGA
>CAKZUU010000115.1 GCA_937922175.1 uncultured Gemmataceae bacterium | reverse complement strand
GGACTCCCTCGAAGACCTCGACACCGTGTTCGCGGGCATTGTTCAGCATCATTAGGTCGAACTCACTCCGAACGACCTGCCAAGTCTGCGAGCATTCGTGCGGTTTGTTGTCCCAAAAATAAAATGGAGCCGACAACTTTCCGTTGGAATTAACAAACTGCACGCTGTGCTTGTGGACAAACGGGCTGTTCCGAAGTTTCGGCAACATGTTGAGCCGCTTCAAAACCCAGTACGTCTCCGGGATCAAGGACTCACCGATGTGAAAGCGGGGGAATCTTTCCCGCTCAAATAGCTGAACACGGTACCCTTGTTGCGCGATTAAGGTTGAAGTGGTCGATCCGGCCGGTCCACCGCCAATGACGACGACATCCGGATTGAGGCTGTGGTGGCCATTTACCGCTTCCGCCATGGGGTTCTCCTCCTACGAGCGTAACCATTCACTCTCGGTCGGTTCATGAGGTCGGCGTGCGGCCGTCAGAAGCCCGATCAATTGCCGCAATTCCGCTGGGGTCAAATGTCCGAGCTGACGTTTGTGACACTCGACGACGTCGCCCGCAAGCTTCTCCAGCAGATCAATTCCGGCACGGGTGATTCGCACCTGAACGATCCGACGGTTCTCATCGGGACGCTCGCGAACCGCCCAGCCTCGCTCGACAAGGCGATCGACCAATCGCGTGATGTCCGGTGCCCGCGATATGAGCCGGGCGCCCAGAACCAACGTCGGGATCGCATCGGGAAACCTTGCGCGCAACAACCGCAAAGCGTTGTACTGCTGAGCGGTCAGCCCGTGCTTGTCGAACAAGGCGTCCTCATGGAGGCGCAGCCGATCGTATGTGCGCCATAAGTTCAGGTACGCCTCCTGCTCGAGAGAATCGAACTTTCGCGCCCGACCCGATACCGTGACCTTCATCTCGTTCTTTATAGTCGTTTAGACAACCATTGTCTCAACAATTGTTCTGGCCCAGGGGGAATTCAATCGGAAACGTGTTGACCGCGGTGAGCAACGACGCTATGCCGCCATCGCACAGGAGAGAAGTCGAGGTTCCGAGGGGGAGCCAGAAAATGTTTCGTCGTCAGCGTGCCGCTTGGGCGCGGTGGTCGATTTACGCGGGTTTGGGCATGGGAGTCCTGGGGATCGGTTGCCGAGATACGAGCGGTGTCGCCCTCGACGTCACCCCGACACATGTCTCGACAGAACAGGAGTCCTCGGCGGGACCCAGCCCGACCCCCTCCTCGCCCAAGCCATCAGACGATCGGTTGCATCAGCCGTTCTCACAGGCCTGTACCACTGAGATTCCAGCGGACGCGGGAGTCGCCCTGCCGCCGATTTACACACTCACGGGCAAGAACACAGGATTATTGAACGAGGAGGTGCAAAAAATTTGGGATGAGATCCGTTTCGTGGATGGGGAAGGCAAACCGCAAACGTATGTTCTGACCTTTGATTTAAGCGAAGGAGAACGGAATCTTGGCACCGTGGAAATTCTGATGCAACCGGAATGGGCTCCGAATCACGTTCGCAATTTCGTTGCGCTGACGCGAGTTGGGTACTACGACGGATTACGTTTCGACCGGGTGGTCCGTCAACAAGCTGAGGGAGATTCGGCCTCCGAATTGCTGCTCGTGGAAGCGGGTGCGCCGACGGAGAATGCCGACCCGGCTTCGAGCCATTTGGGTTACTGGGTGCTGCCCGAATTCCGCTCCGACCTGAAGCATGAGCCGGGGACCGTTGGTGCCTGCCTGATGCCGTCCGAGGATAACGCGGAAACGGCGGCGTGCCGCTTCTACATCGCGTTGAGCCCGGCGCCGGCGATGGACGGAAACTTTACGATCTTTGGGAAAGTGATCCGGGGTTTGGAAGTCGTGCAAGAATTGAGTCGGCAGCCAGTGCTGACGGGGGAGGCGGGACCCGATCAAGGACGCTTGACGAGGCCGGTCGTCATTCGTCGGGCAGTCGCCCGAACCCTGCCGGTCGTAAAATGAGAAGGTAAGTGGTTTGACCAGCGATGAGACGTGCAGCAACTTAGGTGAATGTGTCACACAAAAAACGCAGCGGCACAGGCGAGACGGAATACCGCGTGATGGCGCGGCGGTATCGACCACGCCAATTCGCCGACCTTCTGGGCCAAGAATCCATCGCCCAAACTCTTATCAATGCCCTGAAAACCGGCACGGTCGCTCACGCCTACCTCTTCACCGGGGCTCGAGGTGTTGGCAAAACTTCCTGTGCCCGAATCCTGGCGAAGGCCCTCAATTGTCAGAAGGGTCCGACACCGACTCCTTGCGATCAATGCTCCAGCTGCGAGGCGATTGGCGAAGGCGAGGATATTGACGTTCGCGAGATCGACGGAGCCAGTAATCGCGGAATCGACGATGTACGGGCGATCCGCCAAGAAGTCGCGACTCGACCGACCCGCAGCCGTTACAAAATCTACATCATCGACGAAGTTCACATGTTGACAAAGGAATCGTTCAATGCCCTGCTGAAGACGCTCGAAGAACCTCCCGACCATGTCAAATTCATTTTCGCGACAACTGAAATTCAAAAAGTCCCGGTTACGATCGTCTCTCGTTGCCAGCGATTCGATTTCGCTCAACTCTCGGCGGAACGAATCATGGCACATTTGCGACGGATTGTGGAAACGGAAGGACACGTCGCTGAGGACGAAGCTCTTGAACTGCTCGCCCGACGTGCCGGGGGATCGATGCGCGATGCGCAATCTCTGCTGGACCAGGCGTTGGCCTTCAGCGACGGTACGATGACGGCAACGGCCGTTCGTCAACTGTTCGGTTTGCCGAGGGGCGAAGTCGTGTCACAAATCGGCGCGGCCCTGGTCCATCGCGACACCGCAGCGGCCTTGAGACTCCTCCAAGAGTCCTGCCGGGCAGGGAGCGCACCTGTCGATCTTCTCGATCAACTGATCGACTATTGGCGCGACCTTCTCATGCTGGCCTGCCTCGGCAAGGACGCGAGGACCCTCAATTTCGGCGGCAGTCTGCGCGAGACGATGGCGGCCCAGGCCACTTCCATTGATGTTGACCTCCTTTTAGCTGGCTTGGACGTACTGACGGCAGCCCGACAGCGTCTCCGGGGAACGGCGCACGTCTCCACGATCTTGGAAACCGCCATCGTGCGGTTGAGCCGACTGGACCAACTCCTTCCAATCGGTCAGTTGCTTGAACGAGCCGACCCGTCACGAACATCGTCAACGGCTGGTGTCGAGTCGAGCCAAACGAGTGCCTCCTCGACAAAGGAACCGGCCTCGGGAAAAAAAAAATCTCCTGAACCGCCGACAAGCCCTTCAATCCAAGGCCCACCGAACCTCGATGATGTTTGGCCGAAACTTCTTGACAGACTGGGCTTTGTGTTAAAAACTCGGTTACAGACGGGCAGTCGACCAGCAATTCTTGGGCCAAATACGCTGGTGATTACGTTTCCGAGCGAATACAATGCGGCTTACGAGTATTGCGCCCAGCCGGTCAGTCGGCAACAGATTGAGGAGGCGTTGCGGGCCAGTGCCGGGCCTAGCTGGTCGGTTCGGCTTGAGCGGGAAGGGTCGCCTCACGAGTCGCCGCAACCGGCTGTTACGACACCTGCCTCGCCGCGGATTCGGTGGGAGCAGACCATGAAGAAGCACCCGCTTCTGACTCACGCCAGGGAAGTCCTGGATGCGATCCCGACGAACATTGACCCTGATTTTGGTCAACCGTCGGCACAGCCCATGCGAGATGAGACCAACCCGACGGAGGAGCCCTGACGATGTTCAAAGAGCTTGGGCAGATGATGGGCGCTCTCAAGAACCTCGGCAAGCTGAAAGAGGAAGCGGAAAAATTTCAGGCGCGTCTTGCGGATCTCTTCGTCGAGGGGAGCGCGGGCGGCGGGATGGTTCGGGTCCGGGCCAACGCGCGCATGGAGGTTCTTCGCATCGAGATCAGCCCCGACGCGCCCTTGCAAGATCGAGAAATGCTCGAGGATTTAATTGCCGCGGCGGTCAATCAGGCGTTGGTCAAGGCTCGTGAAGTCGCCAGCGAAGAAGTGCAGAAGATGGCGCAGTCCTTGGGGGTACCTTTGGGCTTGGGGCTGCCCGGGTTGTCATGAGTCGCAATCTTCACTGAGGTGAGAAGCGGTGAGCGGGAAACCGGTCGGCGTGATCCAACGACTGATGGAGGAGCTGACCCGGCTGCCGGGGATCGGTCCGAAATCCGCCGAGCGGATCACGCACTTCCTTCTCTCCGGAGATCGGAGTTTTGCCACGCGTTTGGCTCAGACGCTCCGCGATGCGGTGGACGAGGTCCGACCTTGCCGGGAGTGTTTCAACATGACCGAGGGCGAACTCTGCGACATCTGCCGCGACACCAAACGCGACCGCTCCATCCTCTGCGTGGTCGAGTATCCGCGCGACCTGATGATTTTCGAGCGCATGGGTACTTACAACGGGGTTTATCATGTCCTGGGAGGACGGTTGAACCCACTGGAGAATGTCGGACCGGACCAATTGACTTTCGACGTCTTGGTCCGGAGAGTGCGATCGGGCAGCATCGCGGAGGTGATCCTCGCCACGAGTCCGACCACGGAGGGAGATGGGACCGCCCTTTTCGCCAGTAATCTCCTGGCTGGAACGGGAGTCAAAATCTCTCGATTGGCCCGGGGCTTGCCCTCCGGTGCCTCTCTCGAGTTGGCCAATACACAAATGTTGCGCGACGCCCTGGAGGGACGTCGCAGTTTCTGACGGGAAAACGAGAGCGCACGGTCATGGCACAGCTCGGAATGTCCATGAACTTGCAAACGGTCCAGCGGCCCGAACTCCGCCTCGGACCGCGCATGATCCAGGCAATGAAAATCCTGCAATTGCCGATCATGGAGCTCTCCGAGCGGATCGAACAAGAACTCGAGGAAAACCCCGTCCTGGAACGGGTCGAATTCAGCGAAATCGCTGACGAGGAGCCGACCTCTGCCTCCACCGACGATGAGGTCAACCTGGATGGCCCCCTCGTCATCGACGACGATTATGAGGCCGACTTCCAACGGTTGGAAGCCCTCAATCGCGATTGGGAGGATCATTTCAACGAAGAACATCGTCCCTCTCGGAACAGTGTCGAGGAAGAGAGTGAACGCAAACACGACGCCATGCAGAACATGCCGTCGCGCCCACCGTCGTTGCACGACTACCTGTTGGAGCAGATCGCTTTTCTCGATGTTGATCCCGACTTTGCGGAACTCCTTCGATACGTTGTCTCCCACCTTGCGGAAAACGGTTGGCTAGGCGGTTACACACTCGCCGAGACGGAAGCAAAAAATGGCAGCCCTCGCAAACCGCAGGTGATTTGGGTTCCCTTGACCATCGACGAACTCGTTCGCAATTTTCCCCGGGTCGTCAGCAGCGAACAGATGGAAAACGCTCTCTTGATGGTGCAAAGCCTCGATCCCCCAGGAGTGGGAGCACGCGATTTGAAAGAGTGCTTGTTGCTGCAAGTTCACGATGAGATGCCTCATGCGGAACTGGTTCGGCTGTTGATCCAGAATCACTTGGAGGACGTCAATCACAATCGTTTGCCGATGATCGAGCGGAAGACGGGGCACTCCCTGGAAGCCATCAAGTCGGCGATCGAAGTGTTGCGCGGACTGAATCCGAATCCTGGCTCGGCCTTTGCCGCCAAGGCCACGCATTATGTCGTCCCGGATTTGATCGTCGAGAGAAACCATCGCGGTGATTATGACGTCCGTCTGACGGATGATTGGCTGCCGGAGGTTCGTATTTCCCGCCG
>CAKZUU010000114.1 GCA_937922175.1 uncultured Gemmataceae bacterium | reverse complement strand
CGTCGATTTGTCGCCGCTGTTGGCGCAAAAAGACGTTTGGCTGCGGGCAGCGGCCGCACGCCTGGCGGGTTTGTGGGAGGTCACAACGCTGTCGGGCGAGTTGCGACGCTTGTCGGCGGACGAATCCGAGCCGGAAGTGGTTCGTCGAGCCGGCGTCCGCGCTTTGGGCTATTTTCGTGATGCGGAGACGCGGTCGTTGTTGGCGTCTTTGGGTCAAGCGGCCCGACCATCTTCAGTTCGTTTTCAGGCGATTGCTTCGTTGGCTCGAATTGATGCGGCGGAAGCGGCTCGTTTGGCGGCCACAGCCCTGACTCAGACTGCCCCCAACGACGATTTGGCCATCCTCTTCGATCCTTTCCTGACACGGAAAGGCGGAGCCGATCAATTGGCGGAAATGATCGTCAAAAATCCGCCACCGCAAGATCAGGCGAAACTGGCGCTGCGGTTCTTATATTCGGCGGGCCGCTCCGACGCTTCCCTGATCGAGACGTTGACCAAAGCCGCCGGCTTGGCGGTCGATTCAAAACCTCCGACCCCGCGCGAAATCAAAGAAATTGTCGATGACGTCATGACGAAGGGCGATGCCACTCGGGGGGAGGCCATCTTCCGTCGTGCCGATCTGGGGTGCTTCAAATGCCACGCTCTCAACAAAGCCGGCGGCAACGTGGGTCCAGAGTTGACTGCACTGGGTGGGGCATCTCCTGTCGATTATGTCGTCGCCTCTGTGTTGGACCCGAATGCAGCGGTGAAAGAACAGTTCACGACGCGGACCATCACTACCGTTGAGGGGCAAATCTTCACTGGGATCCTCGTCTCACGCGATCAGCAACGAGTTGTCCTGCGCGACGCCACCGGCAAACGCATCGACATCCCCTTGGCCGACATCGACGAGGAACGCGAGGGCAAATCCCTGATGCCCGAAGGTTTAACCAAGTTTCTCACCCGGCAGGAATTGTTGGATCTTTGCCGTTTCCTCAGCGAGTTGGGCCGTCTAGGCCCCTATGCTGTTCCCACGGCGGCCACCATACAACGTTGGCAATTCTGGCGACCCGGACCCTCGGATTTGGAGGCCGGAACCCAATCGAGCGATCAAATCATCCGTCAGGTTTTGTCGCTTCCGAGTCACTCTTGGGAAACCAGTTATGGGATGGTCAACGGGTATCTTCCGTTGTGGGAGTTGCACCAGCCGGAGAAGGGGACCGTCGTTTTCCTTCGGGGCGAATTCAAGCTGGATGTCCCTGGGACGGTCCGCATCGCCGTCAGTGGGCCGCACGACGGTGTGTGGATCAACAGCCAGCGCATGCCCGACAACTGGGACGGCATGGCTCGGTTGGAAGGTGGTCGTCATTTCGTGATCCTGCGCGTCCAAACGGCGGACGATCGCCAAGCCAAGATCCGGGTTGAGCTGACTCAGCCCGTGGGCGCCGTTGGACGGTTTGAAATCGTGAACGGTCCCTGAATTCTCAAGGGTGTCTCGGCACAATGCGAGTGCCGTTATGGTTGCGTCGGTTCCTCCATGTCCTCGGGCCATCGGCCTCGGCACGGCGGCTATTGGCACTCGTTCTGGGCCGTCGCCTGCCGCACCAGAGGGGCACGGTGCGCGTGGAGGGGTTGCACCGCCCGGTGACGATCCGCCGAGACCGTTGGGGGATCCCGCATATCGAAGCCCTCGACGATCACGATGCGTGGTTCGGGTTGGGGTTTTGTCAAGGGCAGGATCGCGCCTTCCAGTTAGAGTTGATTCTTCGTGTGGCCCGTGGCACCCTCTCGGAACTTGTCGGTCCGCGAGCGCTGGAGGTCGATCGTCTCGCTCGACGGGTTGGCTTTCGTCACTCCGCGGAACGACAATGGCCCGTTCTCTCCGAAAATGTCCAAGCCATTTTGCGTGCTTTTGTCGCCGGCATCAATCAGGGTCGGACCGCCGGTTTGTCCCGACCGCCGCATGAAATCGCCATCTTGCGTGGCGAATTGACGCCCTGGACACCTGAAGACGTCCTCGCCTTCGTGAAACTTCAGTCGTTCGCGCTGCCGTCGAACTGGGACCTGGAACTGGCTCGGTTTCAAGTCTTGGCACAAGACGGCGAGGCGGCACTCCGCAACTTGGATCCCGCGATGCGGGGGCTGGAGCGGGAATTCGAGGTATGGCGAACATTTGCCCCGACTTGGCGAGCTTCCAACAGTTGGGTCTTATCCGCGAGGCGAACAGCAACCGGTCGGCCCATCGTGGCGAATGATCCGCACTTGGCGCCCGTTCTGCCCTCGCAATGGTATTTAGCCCACCTCTCGACGCCCTGCTGGAAGGTCGCCGGGGCCGTCTTCGCTGGAAGTCCGGGCTTTGCCGCCGGCTTCAATGGTCATGTGGCGTGGGGATCGACGGCCGCTCTGATCGACAATGCGGACTGGTTTATCGAAGAATTGGATCCGACGGGGCGGCAGGTCCGCGAGGCGACCGGGTGGACCCTGTGTGCCGTGCGTCGGGAAGTGATCCGAGTACGAGGCGGGGCCGAGGTGGTCGAAGACGTCCGAATCACGCCGCGGGGGCCGATCGTCTCGCCGGCGTTTTCCGGCCGTTGGCCCGCCCTGTCTCTTCGCGCTGTTTGGCTCGATCCGCTCCCCACCGAAGGGTTTCTGACTGCCGTTCAGGCTCGCAACATCGACGAGTTCCGCCGTTGTTTTTCAGCTTGGCCTTGCTTGCCGCTCAATCTCGTTTTTGCCGACACCCGTGGCGCGATCGGGTTTCAAATGGTGGGCAACGCCCCGCGGCGTCGGGAGAATCGCGGCATGGTGCCCCACCCGGGTTCGGACGAAGCCTTCGCTTGGGACGGTTGGATCTCCTACGACGAGATGCCGTCGGCTCAAGATCCCCCGAATGGCATTTATATCACCGCCAACAATGCTCCCGCGGGGCACGAAACCGGATCGCCCTTGGGCCATGATTGGATGGATCCTTACCGTTGGCAGGCGATTCATGAGAAATTATCGCCTCGCCACGACTGGACGGTGGCGGATTGCCAACGTCTGCAAATGGATGTCGATTCGCTGCCATGGCGCGAGGTGCGCGACCTCGTTGTTGCCACGGCTGAGCAGCATTCCGACCTGCACCCGACCGCTCAAATTTTGCGGGCCTGGGATGGGCGAATGGCGCAGGAATCACGGGCGGCGGCCCTCTTTGCCGTGTTCGTCTCACGCATGATCGTCCGGGTTGCCCAAGCCAAAGCCCCGCGCAGCTATCGCTGGTTTCTGGGACAGACGGCATGGAACCCTGGCATCAACCTCTTTTACCTCAAACGGATCGCGCCGTTGATCGATCTCCTCCAGAAGCAGCCCTCCGGCTGGTTCGCGGCGTCTTGGTCGGATTTGATCGCAGAGGAGCTTCGGCGCGCCGCTCGGATTTGTCGCCGACGGTCCTGGGGGCAACTGCATCGCTTGCGGCCCAAGTCGTTGCTGTTCGGCGAGACTCCCTTTTTCCGCCGGGCATTCAGTCTCGGACCGGTGCCCATCGCCGGCGACACCGACACCATTCACCAGGCCTCGGTTCGACCCGGAAATCCCCTCGCTGAAACCGACAATATCCCAGGTCTCCGGATGGTCGTCGATGTCGGCGCTTGGTCGAACTCGCGTTTCGTGATATGTGGAGGGCAATCGGGAAACCCCTGCTCGCCCCATTTCGGGGATCTGTTTGAAATTTGGCGGAAGGGCGAGGGAGTGCCCATGGCCTGGTCTCCGGACGAGGTCCGAACGGCCTGTGTGGCTGAGTTGCATCTCCAGCCAACGGAGGGAGGCCACCTAGTTCCACCGGAACCATCGAAGGGCCAGCAAGAAACAAGCCAGGGCGTACAAGCCCAGCACGGCCAGGCGCCAGATGATCTCGGCTAGCGTTTTCCCTTCGAGCATCACTTCACGCAACCCGTCGACGATTTGGGTGAGCGGAAGTGCTTGGATAAACGGTTGGGCCGCGTCAGGAAAACGCTTCGATGAAAAAAACACACCGGATAAGAGCCACATGGGCAAAACCAGCAGGTTGATTAACCCGACGACGGTTTCGGACTTTTCGGTGCGGCTCGCCACGAGCAGGCCCATCCCGCTGCTGGCGCAAGCGCCCAAAAGCATCACCAGACTCATCGTGACGACCGAGCCTCGCATGGGCATGCCCATAACCAGTCGGCCCAACAAGTACAGCGAGAGCATCTCCGGAAGCAACATCAGCAAACGCGCCACCAGGAACGACGCCAAGAAGTCGCCGCGATGCATCGGTGTCGCGGTCAATCGTTTCAAGACTTTGCGCACGCGAAGATCGACGAGAACGAAACCGATGCCCCACATTCCTCCTCCAAGGATATTCATGCCCATGAGTCCGGGGATGAGGAAATCGATGTAACGACTGCCGGGTTCCGTCTCGAGCTGTTCGGTCAAACGGAGGGCGGTATCTGCGTGCGGACGTCGAATAACCGCTTCGACCTGGTATCGAGCGGAGACGCTCTCCGATCGTGTGGGGTCGTAACCGAATATCAGGCCTGAAGGGGTGGGGATTAAATAGAGAGCCGTCTTGCCGATCAAATACCGTCGTCGAGCCTCCTCGGGCGTCGTCGTTTGGGGCGTGATCCCTCCGGAACGCAACGTGTCGATCAGTTGTTCGACTTCAAGCGGTGGATCGCTGAGGGCGACATCGACGGCGGGCGGCTCTGGCGGTCGGTTCCAGAACGCCACGGCAAGTCCGACAGCCGTGAGGATCGGGAAAAAATAGACCCAAAACAGGGCTTCGGGTTCACGGTAAAAAATTCGCAATCGGGCAAGCGTCAGCAGTCCGAAGGCACGCCAACGGTTCATTCGTTTCTCCTGGCACGATGAGCGATCCACTTGGTCAGGTCGTCAAAGATCGGCTCGGGATCCAACTCGAACTCCAGGGTGTGGTGTCGGCCGGGATACTTGATCGTCGTGCGATCGTTCGTCGCAAAGCGATCGACAAACTCTTGAGTTCGTTGATTGTCGATGATGCGATCATTCCCGGCCAGCAAAAGGAGGACAGGAACGCGGACGCGGTGCACGGCCCGACGGAGATAGACGTCGAACTTGAGACTTTCCACGAGAAATCGAGCCGTCGCTTCGCGCAGGGCCAACGGATCGTTGGCGATAAACGCTTGGCGTTCGGGTTGAGCGGTGAACAGTGCGGGGTCGTTCAGCGGAATGGGGAAAAGTCGAGTCGGCTCGACGAGGCTGGCCGTCGCGATGCGCCACCTCTCGCGGAGTGTCGGCCGCACGCGTGGCCGGAATCCCGGAGCCAACAGGGCGAGGCCATCGATTAATCCCGGTTGGCGATAACATAGCCCGGCCCCGATTTTTCCGCCCCAAGAGATCGCGACCAGGAAGATCGGGGGTTGGCCTGGGCCGCGACGGGCAGCGACAAACTCGCGCACGTCATCGAGTAAGCGTCGAAAGCTCGGCGTGTCGCCTCGTTGGACCTGATTCAGCCCGCTGCCTCGCCGATCCAAGAAATACACGTCACAGCCCGCATCACGCAACCAGCGGCTGCTGGCTTCGTACCAGCCGCCATGACTTTGGATTCCATGAATGCCGATCACCGTCGCCCAAGGTCGGCCGGCGGGTGGAAAATGACGATAGTGCCAGCGGTAACCATCGCTGGCCTGCCACGTCCAGAGAAACATGTCAGCCAATCAAAGGCTCCTTGCGCACCACCTGTCGTGACAATGCCTCCGAGTCGATCGACACGCCTAAGCCCGACCCGACCAGCAAGGGTGCCCAACCTCCGCGTCCGAAGGTCAAATCCTCGTCGCTGAGCGGCTCATGCACCAAATGGCGGTCGTAAGAGCCTTCCACATGCCTCAGGTCGGCCACACTTCCAGCGAAATGCCGGCCGGCGGCACTGAGAATCGCTGTTTCTCCCACTTGACAACCCAACTGGATGCCGATCCCGTGTTGACGGGCAAACTGGGCGAGTCGGAGCGTCGGGATAAACCCGCCGCATTTCGAGATCCGCAAATTGAACAAATCGGCGGCTTGCAGCTCCACGGCGAGGTGGGCGTCGATCAGACTGCACAGTGATTCATCCAGCATGATCGGAGTCTGGATCTGCCGGCGAAGCTCGGGAAGGTCGTGGAATCGCTCGTGCGGCAGCGGCTGTTCCACGCTACTGATACCAAACCTCTCGAGCTCCCGGATTCGCCGGGCGGCTTCTTCCGCTGTCCACGCTTCGTTGGCGTCCACACGCAAATCGACATTGGGACCCACGACGCGACGAATGCCGTGCAATCGAGAGCGGTCGTTATAACCTGGGATCCCCACTTTGACTTTGATGTCACGGAAGCCGTACAACCGCATGAGTAACGCGACCAAGCGAACCTTGACTCCCCGTGATGTTGCAATTACTCCGCTGTACTGGATGCGCTGTCGCGGTGAATACAGTTCCGGGGCCAGCAGTTTAGTCACATGTGAGAGCGGTTCCCCCCAAGCTCGGCCGTAAGCGTCCAGGATTGCCAACTCGACGGCGCACCGAGCGGCGTTCCCCTGACAGGCTCGGTCGTCTCCCGGAATCGGGGCCAAGGTGAGGCGTTCGGCCATCGCCACCGCTGTGGGAAAATCGTGGCAGCGGTCAAGTTGTGCTGCGAATTCACTCCGCCGAAGCAATTGAAACGCTTCGTCGATTGTCTCCCCCGTGACGTACTCGCGCGGGAGTCCCTCCCCATAACCCACGCTTCGATCCGACAGCACACAACGGATCACGAGGTTGTCGCTCTCGCGACGCTCATAAGAGGCATGCCGGATCACTCGCTTCAGCGGCACCCGAACATGGAATGCCGTCATCTCCACGATTCTCATGTGGGGATTGTACGGCCCACGGCTCCCACCTTCAGGGGCCTTCACTTGCGAGAACTCGGCCCGCGAATCCGCCGATCCCATCAGGAATTATTCAGGAATTATTGGCCGATTCCGGATCAACATGACGTGACCAGGTCATCGGGGCTGCTCTGTTTCCAGAGATCGGCCCGTAAGTGTCGCGAGAATCGCCGCAATTCTCGGCACGGTCCTCATCAGATAAGTCATGTCGTCGTCAACCCGTAATTCGACGTGCACCTCGGGGAGTTCGTTCATCGACTTCTCTGCGTCTGAGCCGGCCCTTGGCTGCTTCTTGAACATTTCCCCCCACGACACATCATCGCGGCTGAATTTCGACGGCCCACTCTCAGGTGGGAGCGAGACATAGGGAACAGGTCGAGAATAGCGCTCGAAGTCGAAGTCGCCATTCTGCGACAAGAATGCTGAAGTGCTCGTGCCGAATCGTTGAACAAGGCGTTCCAATTTCAAGACGACACTCCCTGGCCACGCGCAGCGTCCGCGGCAACGGA
>CAKZUU010000113.1 GCA_937922175.1 uncultured Gemmataceae bacterium | reverse complement strand
AAGCGACTTGAAAGTTGACAGCATCGGTTGTGCTTTCTATGATTCCATCACGCATCCCCTCGCACCCGTAGCTCAACTGGATAGAGCATCGGTCTTCGGAACCGACGGTTGGGGGTTCGAATCCCTCCGGGTGTATTGCCGATCTCGGCACCCATTCGCACTCAAAACCGCTACTCGTCGCAAGTCCAATGGGCCTGGCGAAATTCGGATGATCTCGTTTCGCACGACGGGTCGTTTTCGGCACGCGAGTTCGCACGATGCTCGACCGCTGTTTCGGGCGGACCGGGCGCCGGCGTGATGCGTGTTTGCTTCGGACTTAAGGATGATCCGCTCGGCCGACTCGGCCCGTGCTGCTCCCCCTCAATGCCTGAATCAGGGACCCGTCCAACAACAGAAAAAGTGTAACGCCCACGATCCGAAGTTCACGGGCGGACGATGACGCTGGCGAATTGCCGAAGTTTACCTGTCGATGATGCGTCGTCAGTCAGCCAACGGTTGCCAGTTGTCCTCATCGCCAGCGGATTGCCATGTGACGAGCGAGAGGCCTGAGAGACCTCTGATGCCGACGACTCGGGGTGTCAACGTCGCGTCGGTTGCCGGTTGCCCAGCCGATCAACGGGAACGGACCGACACGTGAACGTGGGAGTCGAAAAACCCAGAATTTGTTCAGAAGACGGCAAAACGCGATACACCAACTGTAGAGTGATGTCAGCGAACCTTGAACCACAACCAACAGAAGGGAGACTGGATGAAGATCGAACCCTACTTATTTTTTGATGGCCGCGCCGAAGAGGCGTTGGCTTTTTACCAGAAATCGTTGGGAGCAAAGGTCGAAATGGTGATGCGATTCTCAGAGTCGCCGGACCCGATTCCCGACGGTCGGCTGCCCGAAGGCTTTGAAAACAAGATTATGCACGCAAGTTTCCTCATTGGTGTGGCAAGAGTGATGGTCTCCGATGGAGCCGGAATGACTGGCCGGAAGTTTGGCGGCTTCGCTCTTTCTCTTCAATTTCCAAGCGAGGCGGAGGCTCGGGCAGCATTCGAGGCCCTGGCCGTTGGTGGGCAGATCGACATGCCGATCGGGCCGACATTCTGGTCGGCTTGCTTTGGAATGATCACGGATCGTTTCGGCATTCAGTGGATGGTGACCATTTAGCTTTTCATTGAACAAAGCAGCCGACAAATCCTGGTGCGATTATGCGGATCCCCAAGAACACTATCTGCATTTGGTATGATCGCGAGGCTGAGGAAGCGGCTCGGTTCTATGCCTCCGTCTTTCCCGATAGTCGTGTCGTCGCTGTCCATCGCTCCCCTATGGACAACCCCGGCAACAAGGCGGGCGAAGTGCTGGTCGTCGAGTTCACCGTCTGCGGCATCCCCTGCATCGGCCTGAACGGTGGACCCCTGTTCCCGCAGACGGAAGCTTTCTCATTTCAGATTGCCACCGAGGACCAGGAGGAGACCGACCGCTACTGGAATGCGATCGTCGGCAACGGCGGGCGCGAGAGCGAGTGCGGCTGGTGCAAAGACCGTTGGGGTGTGAACTGGCAGATCATCCCGCGCACACTGACCGAAGCCCTGGCCGCCGGCGGCGACGAAGCGAAGCGCGCTTTTGCGGCGATGATGACCATGCGCAAGATCGATGTCGCCGCCATCGATGCCGCACGCCGGGGACATTAACCTTTTACCTCAAGAAGACAGACAACAATGCAATCCATCACCATCGAAGCGTTCGTACCAGTTCCGCCCGAACGGGCATGGCAAGCGTTCCACACTCCGGAAGCAATTACGCAGTGGAACCAGGCCAGTCCCGACTGGCATTGCCCGTGGGCCAAGGTCGATCTCCGCGTCGGCGGTCGGCATGTGGCCCGCATGGAGGCCCGCGATGGTTCGTACGGTTTTGAGTATGAGGGCACTTACGAAGAGGTGGATGCCCCCTCACGCTGTGACACTGTGGCTCGATGATGGCCGCCGGGTCCGCACCACCTTCACATCGGAGGGGACCGGTACACGCGTGCAGACGGTCTTCGACCCCGAACCGACCAATCCCATTGACCTGCAGCGATCCGGCTGGCAGGCGATCCTTGATAGCTACGCCGCCTATGTCTCGCAATCTCAGGGGAAATTATGAGCAACTTGGAACTCATCCTGGATCTGTATTCAGCATCGCTCAACGATGTCGTGGAAGCAGTCGCACCGATTCCGGAATCCGCGATGATCCTGCAACCAGCTGGCTTAGTGAACCACCCAGCGTGGACGCTCAGTCATTTGGCCAACGCCGCTGCGTTCATGGCGTCTCTGCTGGATGAACCATGTGCCGATGTTGGTGAACACGACATGGCGCATTACGGGCCAGGGTCACAACCCGTCGCCGACCCGAGTTTATATGCCTCCAAGTCGGAGTTGATCGAACGCCTCACACGTCGCCATCAAGTCGTTGATTCTGCCGTGCGTGCCAAACATGGGGACTACTTTGACCGAATACCGCCCAAACCGTTCGACAACTTTGCGCCGACCATTGGCCGAATCGTCATCTATCTGCTCGCAGCACATGAGTCGTACCACCTCGGGCAACTGATGGATTGGAAGCGAGCGACAAGACAGTAGCGAAGATTGAGACCGTCCTCGATCGGCACGAACACCGGCTTCGGAGCCTGCGACCCAAAGGTGGACTTGCCGATGCGCTCGGGAACGTACAGCAGAATGCGCGGCGGCTTGGGGGTCCGGCCCCGCTGCACACGGGCCAATAGACTCATGCGTGGACCTCCTGGTTTTGCTGGTGATCGCCGGCATGGAGGGCTCCACCCGGGAGGCATCGGTGCCGAACTCGCACCGGACGAAGCCGACGAACAGGCGGTTGACATCCCGGCCGACTGCCGTGGCGGCGTCCATAACGCAGGCACGCCGGTCCGGGTCCAAGAGGTGGGCCGCGTCCTAGCCGAAGTTCTCCGTGTCGATCGGCTGGCCCCAGGCCGTCAAACCAATTCTCGGGGGTCAGCCGCCAAGTGTCGTCCTGACCGAAGGTGCGCTTGCGGCCATTGCGTTTAGTGGCACCCGTCAGCCAAGCCGGCTCGGAGAGGGGAAAAACACCGTTGCTTT
>CAKZUU010000112.1 GCA_937922175.1 uncultured Gemmataceae bacterium | reverse complement strand
GGTGTCGCAGTCCCATCCCCGGGTGCGCCATCCCGCCGAGGTGCGGAGCGGTTGAGTCATCATTTCGATCGTCGCGGGTGCCAGGATCCGAACATTCTCCAATTCTCCCTGGCGAAGGATCATGCGGCAGAAACGAGTCAGGTCATCGACGGTGCTGAACAAGCCGGCATGCCCCGCGATGCCGCCCAAAGCACGGGCCCGAGGATCGTGCACGGTGCCGCAACGCCATCCTGATCCTTCGCGATCCGTGGGAGCGGTTCGTGAGCGTTTACCATCGGGCACGCCGAAGCCGGTGTCGATCATCTTCAACGGTTCGAAAATCGCGCTCCGAGCAGCGGTCGCCAGGTCGGTCTTCAGGATCCGCTCGATCACTTGCCCCAAGGCGAGATAGCCCACATCGCTGTAGCGGAAGCGGGTGCCCGGTGGGTCGAGCAAGCGAAGGGCGGCGATTCGTTCCCAAGCCTGGGCTGGGCCGGATTGATAGTCCTCGATGGGATTGTCGGCGATCAGGCCGCTGGTGTGGACCAAGCACTGCTCAATCGTGACTCTCTCCTTGCCATTCTGAGCGAAGGCCGGCCAATACCGCGACACGGGGTCGTTCCAGTTCAGTTTCCCCTGCTCGACCAATTGCGCGATCAATGTCGCCGTCACGATCGGTTTGGTGAGAGAAGCCAGGTCGAAGATTGTCTCAATTGTCATCGCTTCGGATTGCGGTTGCACGCGACGAAGGCCGAACGCCTGCCGATAGACAACTTGATCGCGGTGAATCACAGCGATGACGCAGCCGGGCATCTCTCGGGCGGACAACGATTTCTCGACGGCGACAGCAATGGGATCGAAGGGGGGGTCGGCACCGAGGGCGATGGATCCACCGATCACCGTGGCACCGACCACCACGACCCACGAATTTAAAGAACGGCAAATACTCATAACAATTGGTCCAACAGGCTTTGCATTTCGCTCTGGGCGTGGAGGTTCCCCTGCTCAGCCGCCGCGCGGACGCCACCCCGCAAAACCTCGATCGCTTGAGCGGAGCGGTTGAGTTTCACGAGAGTCTGAGCAGCCATGAGAAACGACGGCACATGGGGCGGCGAAGTCGTCGTGAGTTCCAGGAATCTCTGGAGGGCCGCCTCCAGGTTGCCGCTGACGAGATCGTCCATCGCCAACGCATAGCCAAGTTCTGGATCGTCGGGATTTTCCGCGAGCAACTCTTCCAATCGCTGGCGACGAGGCGAACGGGACATGACGATCTCCGGGAAGCGTCTTCTTGGAAAAGTTTACCGGTCTTGACCAGACCGCACAGTTGGGGAAACCGTCTCGACCAGATGGAAGAACGAGGAATCGGGAATCGGGGCGGGTAACGTTGTGTGGGAAAGATTTGGGCTTGGCCGAAGAACTATTCCGGAACCTGTTCGGGGGAGCTTTCCCCTCCGAAAGAAAACTCGGCTCGTCAGACAACCGGAAACATACCGCCGGGTGCTTGAGAGCCGACCAAGTTCGCCAAACACTGGGGACATCATGCGTTCGCAACTTGGGGCGAAGGCCGCCCGCCGATTGCTGCTGTCGCGCCAGCTTTGGGTGATAGGTGTTGCGGTGGTTTGGGGTGTGGCCGGGGCAGGGGGAGGTTCGCCCGCGCTGAATCCCAATAATCCACGGATCACCCCCGCCGTCGAGGCGGCTCGCAAGGTGCGTGGGGCGGTTGTCAACATCCACTCCGAGCGCACTGTTTCCAGCCCGGCGGATCCGTTCACCGGAGCGGCTCCGTCGGTCAATCGTGTCAATGGAATGGGGACCGGTATCGTCATCGACCCGCGTGGTTACATCGTCACCAACAATCATGTTGTCGAGGATGTCCAAGTCATTCGCATCCGCCTCGCCGATGGATCGACCCACGCCGGACGCATCCTCGCCCGAGACCCCGAGAACGACCTTGCCGTGTTGAAAATCGATCCTGCCAAACCACTGCCCACCATGACCCTGGGAACAGCCATCGACTTGATGGTCCTCGAACCGGTCATCGCCATCGGCAACGCCTTCGGCTACGAGCACACCCACACCATGGGCACTGTCAGCAACGTCAAACGCGACGTTGCCCTCAATCGGGACGTCTCGTACAAGGGGTTGATCCAAACCGACGCCAGCATCAACCCGGGCAACTCGGGCGGCCCGTTGTTGAACATGCATGGTGAACTGATCGGCGTCAACGTGGCGATCCGCGCCGGCGCGCAAAACATCGGCTTCGCCATCCCGGTGGACACAATGATTAGTGTGACGGCCGACATGATCAGTCTTCGGCGAAGAACAGGTCTCAGTCACGGTTTGACCGTCCGAGATGTCATCGATACCAGCCGAAATCCCATCATCCGCACCTGCCAGGTCGATCGAGTCGATAGTAACAGCCCCGCTGATAAAGCAGGGATCCAACCCGGCGACCTCCTGGTGCAAGTCGGCGGGATCGAGACTCGCTGTCGTCTCGACGTCGAGCGGGGCTTTCTGGAGCGGCAACCTGGCGACACCATTCCCATCGTCGTTCGCCGGGGCGAGGAGGAGAAGGTCGTTGATCTGGTGCTGCCGACGATTCGGCGGGAAGCGGTCGCGGCATCCGCCATCAGCCCCCATGCGGAACTGATCTGGCGGCGCTTGGGCATCCGCGTGTCGCCGGTGGACGCATCGTTCGTCACCACCGCCAACCCACAGCTTCGCGGAGGCGTGGTCGTCGAAACGATCGACAAAGAGGGAGCCGCCGCCCGGGCCGGAATTCAGCGGGGCGACATCCTGATCGGGCTGCATCAGTTCGAGACACTCAACGCCGACAACATCCAATGGGTCGTGACTCACCCCGACCTCCCCAGTTTCATGCCGTTGAAGTTCTTCGTCGTCCGCAATGGCCAAATTCGTAGTGGATTTATCACGCAATTGGGAAACTGACCGAACCAGAGATTCGCGAATCCCCCCCTTGATTCGACCGCGCCCTCGGGCGCGGTCGTTTTTTGTTGACGATTGTCCGGTCACATCACCACGGGCTGAAATCTGATGGGCCTCGATCAACTTGCGGACAAACCGCTGGCGAGATTCTGAAGGGATCGAGCGGCGATCAGCTGAAGTGCCTTTTGGCAAGTCGGGCCAAAGCCGTCCCAGCTTGATTTTAATGAATTTATATAAACGTATAATTTAATACGGACAAAAACGATTTATAGTCAATCTTAGTTACTTTTAGCACATTATCAAGTAAACATCGTTTGCATTTTAGTACCTAAAATGTATTGACGCTTAAGTGTACGTGAGTATACTATGACGATGTCGGCTCAGAAGGGGTTTTTGCTCGGCCGACGTTCGGGCTTCAGCCCGAGGAAAGGAGGACAGACCCATGAAAAGTTGGCGAAAGGTCTGGCGTGAGGGACTGGTGCCGCAGTTATCCACG
>CAKZUU010000111.1 GCA_937922175.1 uncultured Gemmataceae bacterium | reverse complement strand
CGGGTTTGAGCAACAGACCGCTCGATTTGCCGAAACGATCTTTGAGAAACGTCTTGTCGACTTCCTCGACAATCGTGTACAGGCCGAGGTATTCGCGATCGTATCGTCCCGGAATCGAAAGAGTGACCTCGGCCCAAGCCGTCCGCGATGCCGGAACTCCGAAGGCACGAAAGATGGCATAGGCCAGGCTCTCGCGGAGTTGCGTCGGGTCCAGAGCGTTGTTGTTCAGATTCAGCGCCTTCAATCCATGAAAGCGTTGGTCTGCATCGATGCGATCGAAGTCGATTTTGAAGGGGCGTTTCAACCCTCGTCGGGCCGAGGTATATGCGGAGTTCCCTTTGAAGCGAATCCCCACGCGATATGACTTCCCTTCTGTGGTCAGCGTTGCGACACCCCAAGGGAACTCGACACCAAAGGCACTGACATGCCGATCTTTCGTCGGGCTTGGTGTCGTGGTTGGAGGAGGCGGCGAAGGAAATCCAAAAAGCGTCGCCCCCTGACCGACCGGCTGAATCGCGTCCCACTCTTCGCCTGTCATCTCCAGATGGATCGACCAAACGCGCTCCACGTTCAGTACGAGATGCTTCCGTCCCTCGGCATTTGTGGCCCCCGCCCCAAGGACGAGGGCGATCAGCAACCCGGCAATTTTCCGCTCCACGATGATGACTCCAATTCGCACCAGGCGCTCTTTGCTCACCAACTTTAAAATATTTCTTCATCAATTCTCCAACATTTATACCCCAGACGAACCGAAGGGTTTTCGGTTTTCCCAAGTGGTTCGGCGGATTTTGAGCGGTCGTGCACGAATCGGTTAGCGATTTGGAGGGTCAGGTTGGTCGCGTTTTTTGATGAGCGGGTGGTTCAAGAGAAATTGGCGGCGATGCTCGATAAAACGTCGAAGAGTGCCGGAATCGGTGGGTCGGTCGGTTGTTGTGAGGCCATGCGCCTTCTGAAATTCCGAGTACGGAGCCAACTTTCGCGTGTCGGTCTTCACTTCGTCCTCGATCAATTGGCGAAACTGATCGACCACGGGACCGAGCGATTTCCAGTCCAGTGATGTCTCGGCGATCGTGCGGAGGTGGTCGAGATATCGTTGCCGCAGTGCGCTCACCGCGAGGAGCTTGTTGCGCAGGGGCTTGCGAGGATCGTCGATGCTAACGAGGGGGTCAAGGTCGAAACCTGCGTCACTGGGCGGCGGAGGGAAGCCACCAGGTCCAGCGGGCGGCGGAGGGAAGCCACGCGGGGGTAGCTCAGACGCATTGGGTCGACGATCGGGATTTTCTCTGGGTCGACCGCCGGCCAGGCCGGGTCGGCCGCCACGGCCTGGCATCATTCCCCCGCGAAAGGCTTCGTTGAAATCGTGGGGAACCAGATGAAATTTCCCGTGATCATCGAGGTAGAGACAGTAGTCGCTGGCGCGGGTCCAGTAGCCGTCGCTGTTGCAAAGAGCGACATCGACTGCGAGGAATCGGAGGACTTCATCGAGCGCTAGCACGGGCGAGATTTTCTCTTCTAACTGCTCCAGGGGTGTTCGATCCAGGAGCCGGCATAACTCGATCAGGGCCTTCCAACTGTCCGGATCGTCCTTGGACTTGATTTGGTATCGTTTCTTATATTCGTCGATGTTTTCGCCTAGATAGCGAAGTCCGCCGTCGGCCTGTGGACTGCCGATGACTTTCCAACGAGCGCCCTTCCCGGGTCCGAAATGTTCTTTGGCAAAATCCTGGTTGAATTGTTGGATGTTCGCGTACACGCCCCAGCTTTCCCCATTGATCACCACTTTGACGAAATTGGCTTTCGGGCAGGGAATGTGTTGGCGCGCGATGTGCGAAAACAGAACGGAACTCATCATCGAGGGATCTTGATGGGCGTTGAGGAAATTCAGCGTTTTGTAGCCGTACAGGCGCTGAGCTTTGTCGGCGAGATCGAGAGAGAGGTTGAATGAACGCTTTAAGCCCATGGGGACGCCCATGTACGAGGTCATCCCCCGGAAGCGAACGCCGACGTTGGGGTATCGCTGCCCATCGACCGTTAGTAAGGCCGGCACCTCCACGTCGGTGTCATGAAAATCTTGCAATTCGGCCTCCCAGTCGTCGGAGTCGAATTCCAAGAAGAACGTCCGAAGGATAAAGGGCTCGTACAGGTCTTTGTCGGGAAAGTTTGAAACGTCTTCCGGTCGGACTTTGGCACCGGGTTTTCCCGCTTCCATCGGACCGAATCGCGGGAATCCACCCGGACCGCGCCGGCGGTTGTCGAGACGTTCTCTTACCTTTTTGAGATGCTCCCGAGCGGCGACTCGTTCTTCCCGGTTCAACCAACCATTCCCGTCGTTGTCGAACTGCTTCACCAACTTGATCGTTTGACCTCTTGGCGGTCCAAACATGGGCGGAGGCCGATCGAGTCCGCGGGGTCGCTCCTGAGCAACGACAGCAGACAGGCCAAGGGACAAAGCGAAGGAATATGTCCAACTTCGACAATACATGGCAATTTCCTCGGAGGGAGATAGCTTCTCAAATTTATCGGGGCGTCGTCCCCGGATCCGAATATCAACCAGGGGTTGAACTCAACGAAGACGTTTGAGCGATCAACGTTCGGGCCATTGCAGATCATCGGGTCTTTTGCCGATTCTTTCCCGGGGATCGCTCGGGGGCGGGGGCAATCGCGGGCTGTCGGACGGTCCCGACCTTGGACCATCGGGACCGAATCGGCTGCCGGGAGGACCGGGTCGGCCGGTCAAGGGTAGCAGAGGTCCCCGATAAGGTTCGCCAGTTAGTTCCTGCCAAACACGTCGTTGGTCGGGGGTGAAGAGGGTGAGGATGCGATCCATCGCACTT
>CAKZUU010000110.1 GCA_937922175.1 uncultured Gemmataceae bacterium | reverse complement strand
GCGGTCGAGGATGGCTCGTGCGAGAGGATCGTGTTCGGCCAATTCGCCGATTTGCCGCGCCGTCCAATCGCGCCCCTGCCGACGCGCCTCGGCCTCCATGCCCCAACCCGATGCCAAATGCTCCACAATGTCGATGGTGCCATCGGCACGGCGCAGTCGAAGGTGGCCAATTTCGGCAGCTCCACGCCCGACGCCGCGGAAGATGCGACCATCGATCACCAGTCCGCCACCAATGCCCGACCCGACGGTGACGTAGAACACGGGGGAGCAGCCCTGGCCGGCCCCGAACAAGGCTTCGGCCAAGCCGGCTACATCGGCATCATTCCCCAGATAAACGGGGAGCGCCGTCTCGGCACTCAGCCACGATTCCAGCGGAAACGAATCCCAACCTTCGATCTGATGCGACGTGATGGCCGTGCCGGTCATGTCGTCCACGGGGCCGCCGAAGCCAACTCCGATTGCTCGTAGTCTGGATCGATCGACGTCGGCTGATCGCAAAAGGTTGGGAATCGTTTCCAAAATCTGCCGACGAATTCCGGCGCCGCCTGCCTGAGGATCAACCGATCCTCGCCACAACGTGCGGATGTTACCATCACCCGTGCCCATGGCAAGCTGCAACTTGCTGCCGCCGATTTCAATTCCGAGATACATGTCAGTCTGCGTCGTCCCGCTTCGTTGCAATCGCTCTTCGTTCGGAGGAATGATCCCTTCCTTCAGTAAGGTGTGCCCAGAGATCGAGTGCGACGAGTGAAGGTCCTGGCCAATTCGCATGTTCTGATCCGAGCGAGCCGTGAAATTTTGACCCTTGACCCAACGTGTTGTCGCACGAGCATCATGACGGTTCCTCAGCGGATCGGTGATTCCTCGGGAAAATCTTCGCCTCGGCGAAGTTTTTGTTGAACGATGAGGATGTGGAGGACGGGATCATCCCGGCTGAGCCTTTCCATTTCAAGCGTCATCTTCTCCGCGATCTCCTGCTGGTGGGTTGCAAGAGCAGCCGCGAGGGCCGCTCGTCTGTCAGCTTGCTGCTGTTCCCTTAGACGAGATTGGGCGGCCTCGGTCGACGCTCGCTGCAAAGCTGTCTCCAACTCGTCGCGAGCGGCCAGGGCATCGGGGTGAGGACGAGAACGGGAAGCACGCAGAGCCGCCTCGTGGGCGTCGCGGGCATCGGCCAGCCGGTTCTCCGCAAGACATTGGCGCATGCGTTGGAGCGATGCCGACACAGCGATGACGATGTTTCGAGGGAATTCCGATGCCGGCTGATGCCAAGGCCTCTTTTCTGGCGCCGCTCGCCGTTGCTGCGCTTTTTCAACAAACTCGCGAGCGGCCGGATCATCGGGCAAATGCACTTGAGCTTGTCGAAAGTCGGCGATCGCCTCCTCGAAATTCTGGGCCAACAATTGGCGGAAGCCACGGCGAACAGCGTCGTCATAGGAGCGTCGCTTTTGTTGATACCGAGCTTTCTCGTCGTCGGGTAGTCGTGCATGAATCTCAGTTGCCAGCGTCTCGATTTCGGGGTTGTTCGGTGTGACGAGGTGGGCCATGTCGATATTGACTGCCGCCGCGAGCCATTTCCCGAGCCCGACGTGGTGACGTGCACTCGACAGCCACACTTCAGATGCCAAGGCGTCGAGTCGGGCCAAGGCCTCCCCATAGCTCTTGACGCGCTGCCGCCAACGGAGTCGGTGCGTCTGGGCCCATGCGGACCAGACCGAAACCTCACCGGGGTTTCTTCGCAACGCTTCCTCGTACAATTCGATCGCTCGGTCGTATTGCTCACCCGCTCGGGCCAGATCGGCTTGCTGGCGTCGTTGCCGAAATTCCTCCATGCGCTGCTGTTCCTGCTGCTCTCGACTTGCGTTGGCGGCCGCTGACTCTGCCTGCTGACGCTGCTGTCGCCGGGCTTCTCGTCGGCCTTTCGCTCCGCGAGCCGTTAATTGAAGGGCGTCGGCTTTGCGGAAGGCGTCCTCCGCGTCGCCCCAGCGATTTTGCCGGAGCCATTCTTCGCCCTGATCCAGAAGCGCCTGTAGCCGACGCCTCCGTTGCTCGACCTGCGAATCCAACGTTTGGAAAAACACGGTGAAATCTTCCCCTTCAACTTTCGACTCAGAAGGTTCCGCCGTCGTCCGCTTCGTCTCCGCTTTGTTCCATGCTCGCAGCCATTGCAAACGCTTTTGGTCCCAATCGGCAGACGGTTGCAGAGATTGCGCTCGTCCGGCGGCGCGGAGGGCGTCGGCATATCGGCCCTCGGTCGCGGCGAGCCGTGCCCGATTTCGCCAGTCGTCGACCCGTCGTGCTGGAGATGACGGCCGGACCCTCGGAAGTACTGCGGCGGGCAGTTCCTCGGAGGGCTTATTTTCGGTCCGGACGGCCTGTTCCCTCACCTTGATCGGGTCGCGGCGAGGTTGTCCCGGCGAGACTATTTTTCGAGCTTCCGCCAAATCACCTTGAAGTTGTTTCTCCCAGAGGGCACGTACCTGCGCCCATTCCTCGTACAACTGGGTATTGTCGGGCTGAAGCGCCCCCGCTGCTTCCAACAGGGCCAGGGCCGACAATGGACGCCCCATTTCCGTGGCCTGGGCGGCTCGGCGTCGGCATTCGTTGGCCACTCGCTCGCGCGTCGGACGATCCCATCCTGACAACGGTTGGCTCTCGCCGGATCTTGCCCCGACTTGTTTTCGTGACTCCTCGCTTCGGCGGGCCACATCGATTTGAATTTGCCGGGTCCGCTCGCTCACCTTTTCCAAATCCTCTTGATCGGTCAAGCGGCGCAGCTCCAGCCGAGCCGAGTCACGAACGAATCGGCTGTTCCACCAGGTCTGACGCATCTCCACACTGTAGGGGCGCTGCTTCAAACCCCGGGCCGCCAGTTCGAGAACTCGATTCATGTCTCGGTCGCGCTCGCGTGCCTGTTCGATTTCCAGTGCGAGCCAGGCCCAACGGGGATTCGACCTTTCGACTAGTTGCCGCTCTTCAGGGGAGAGTCGGAGCAGCCAAGCAAGGTCGGCCAGTCGGTTCTTGATTTCAAATGCGTCCCGACCGCTGATTCGTGCTCCACCGACGAGATTGCCCGTCTCAGAATCCATCAGATAAACACGAACGTCGATGGGGTTGCTGCGGATGATGGCTCCGAACACGTAATACCTCGCTTGCAGCGCCTCCGCCAGACAAGCGCGACGAAGGGGGTCGGTCAATAAGTCGGAGATCGATAAGCCCAATTGATTCATCCAGTGCGACCATTCCGCGGGGTCGACGACGTCCCATTGAGGCATGAGATACCCCCCGAGAAATGCTGCCACGCGACGCCCCATCGGTGCGGCGACCGGTCGCCCTTCGGTACTGTCGGCGAACGGGACAATGATTACACGCTCAGGTCGTGGGAGGCTTTCCCGAGGATCGGGTACGAAATAGCGGGTAAAGTCCCATCGCTCCCGGATCGATCTGAAGTTCGGCCACAGCGTCAGTGCCACGTCGAATTGATGCCATGCCGAGATGTATTGGCCTCTGCTCAAATAATTATCACCCAACTCGACGGCCACTCGGGCGGCTCGACGACGCCAATCCGCCGTCTGTGCATCTCGTGCAGCGAATTCCTCATCGCTCGAGAGTCCCGACACGGTCGGCGGCCATTGCTCCAGGCGGCGAATGAAATTCTCGGGCGTGAGGTCTCCCCAGGCGGGCCAACTCGGTCTTGCCCGAGGAAGATCGGCACGGCTTCGGCGAATTTCTCCCAACCGTTCCAGAAGCGGCGGCACGTCCGTT
>CAKZUU010000109.1 GCA_937922175.1 uncultured Gemmataceae bacterium | reverse complement strand
CCCAACACCTCGTGCCAACTCAGAAAGCGGCGATTGGTCCGCCGTTGGTACCGGTCGATGGCAATGAGGAACTCGACTTCGTCCTCGGTGAAACTGCTTCCAGTGTGAACTTCGTCGAAACGGTCTTCTCGGGGTCGATTGCGCATCGGAAGATCTCGCAAGAAATGAAGCCGGGCCAAGACGCCGGCCGGACGCCAAGCCAATGCGCCCTGAACCCGGCTCGGGGGAAATGAAACACATGGGAAGGACCGAACCCGCCGACCATATAGTGTACAAATGTCCATCAATCGGAGTATAAAATCGACCTCTCCCGCGGTCAAGGATGGCAGGCTCGTTTTTGCCGAAATGACACCGCCGACAGGAGTCGCTTTCAGAGAGCGACAGCTGTCGGCGGCAGATGGCAACGCCAGGGCGAACCGATGGCGGGTAATCTTACGGGCGCACCACAGTGCTTTCGGGGTCGTCGTTGAACAAACTGCGACTCGGGAATTGGCTATTGCGCAGCCAGGTCTCCAGGGGTTCGAGGATGATATTGGTGCGTTGGTTTTGCAGGATTCCCCCGATGATGTTTCGGTTGACAGCTTCGATGAGCTTGTCCATCAGACTTTTGACTTCCGCAGGTCGAACGCCGAAGGCGGGATGTTCGTAATTTTCTCGCCAGACGCTCAGCCCCACCTGGATGCGATTGGCCGTCAGACGCCAGGGGTGGTAGTCGCGCTCATGGGGCGGGCGATCCGGAAGCTTGGTATCGTCGCCCCGAGGTTTTTCCAGCGTTTGCCGCTCCGGGTGCATGAATTCCAAAACGAGATCGCGGATGGCGGTGGCAACGAATCCTGCCGCGTAGTCCATGTTCTGGAATTTATCTCCCTTGAGGAACAAGTAAGCGGAGAGAGCCTCCGCCCGCTCGGACAACCCGGGGGGCGGTTTCAGGCGTTGGTCGCCGTTCGCCACCCGTAACAACCAAATGGCTGGATTGGCGAGAACCTGGTTGTTGTCCCGATCCCGGAAAATCGGCTTGCGAACCTGCCCCAAGGCCCGAACCGCTTCGCGGCGGAGATAGCGATAGGCGTCGATTTCTTCTTGAGATGCCGACGGCTCGATCTTCACCTCACGGGCGATGAAGTCGATCAAGGTCTTCACCGCTTCGACTTCGAGATTTTTGTCGGCGAAGTTGGACTCGCCCTCTTTTTCCGGATGTGGGACAGCGAAGACATGACCGAGGGCTTCGATCGCATAGAGCTTGACCCCGTCGTGTTCGATGGGGTTTTTGATGATGTCGATGGCGGTCCGGGCCACGACATCTTGCCCGGTACGGCCGAGGATCGATACCTGCCGAGCCGCGTTGACACGCAACAGAATGTCGGGGTTTCCGGGTTTTTCCGCCGTGCCGAAGATCGGGCGCAATTGCTCGATCATCTCCTGACATAAGATCTGATTCAAGTCGCGTTGACCTTCGGTCAACTTTCGACCGGGAGCCCCGAGCGGATCGACGATGGAATCGTTCAGACGGCGGACAACCAGTGAAATCGGCTTGGCTTCACTCGAGCCGCGATCCGTGTTCGCCGCTTCGATCATGCTCGCGACTTCAAAGCGAGCCTTTTTCTTGATCGCGGCGATATTTTTTTCCGCCTCTTGCGCATTGGGGTCTTTGACATAAGGCCGACGCCCTTCGCGGATGTCCACAAAGCGGATCGTATCGTCCGGGTCGAGCGAAATTTTGTCCTGTGCCCAGACGGCCCCCACAGACACCAGGAACAAGGTCAGCCAGGTCCACCGCCAACGGAGCCGAAACTTCATGAGGCAGCCTCTGTTCTCAGGAACAAACAGTTCGCTACAGGCATAACGATACCGCCCCCCCGTCCGTTGGCGAGGAGGACGGCCCCGAGACTTGCACGGTCGTTCAAATTGAAGCTAGCAAGCCGGGGTCGGTCGTGTCAATGCGATCGCCGTCCCCTGAAGGCGAAAAACCGCTCCGACGGGTCGATTCAGCCGATTCAAACCGGCGCGGCGGGGGGGTCGGAACGTCCAGGCCCCGCGCCTGCCGCTCGATGATCGCTGTGCTCAACGAAACGGCGATTGGGGACGATTCGACCCTACCGATGCCGGTGAACGGTCGCACCCGAAGGTTAGCGGACACTCAGCGATTTCCCATTGTCCTCAGGGCCAAGGCGCAGCAGGAACGGAACGGCGGTTTTGGCCCAGCGTTCAGCCGAGGGATAGGCTCCTGCTTGATCGCCCCAGGCTTGCCGAAGCATGTCGGTGTCGATGATTCCCGGATTCAACGGGATGCAAGCCATTCCCGCGGGCAGTTCCTGCGCCATGGCCTTGCTTAATCCCTCGACGGCAAATTTGGTAGCGCAATAGGGGGCGACCTCGGGGGCCGTGCTTCGACCCCAACCTGAACTGAGATTCACGATCACCCCTTGCTTGCGGGCGACCATCGCGGGGACGAAATGGCGGATCACATGGACGAGACCGAGCACGTTGACGGCCATCAGCCGACCAAACTCTTCAGCCGTGATCTCCCAGAGCGGGGCCAACCGGTTCATCAGGGCGGCATTGTTGATGAGGAGGTCCGGCGGGCCATACCTCTCGAGCGATTGCGAGGCCCAGCGAGCGAC
>CAKZUU010000108.1 GCA_937922175.1 uncultured Gemmataceae bacterium | reverse complement strand
GAGACGGGTGCCCATGGCGTCCATCTCCTTGGCCAACGGCGCGAAGTAGGAAATCGTTGCTGCAAGTTCTCGGCGGACCGAGGCAGCATGGAACAAACCCGTAGAGCCCATCAAGTCCATGTACACTTGCCCTTCCACTCGGGATTCCTGCGGCGGACGGGTCGCTCGGCGAATCGACTGGGCCAGACCCGCGTGATTGACAAACGTGCCATCTTTTTCCGAGAAGCCGCAACTGGGAAGCACGTACTGGGCGGCACTTGTGAGCGGTCCCGCAAACAAGTCTTGCACGATCAGCAGCTCGGCTCGCGCCACGGGTTGCATCGACTGCTCATCCCAACCCGTGCGATCGGGTGAAGCCCCGATCGTCACCCAGACGGCACGGAATTCCTCACGGTCGAGACGATCGCGGACACGGTCGAACGAGATCACCTCTCCCTGGAAGTGCCGCAGAATTTCCTCCACGCCCCGTCGATTGGGGCATTTTTCGGCACGGATCGTAAATCGCACCGGCTGGATCGATCGGCCTCGTCGGTCTTTGGGATAGGTGTCGTCCTCACCGATGATCGGAACGGGACCGAGAGCTAATGTCGCGGTGGGGGCCAAACCCTTGATATATCGAGCCAAAAGGAAGGCTTCCTCGCAGGTCAACCAAGGCGAAAAAATCGCGACGATCTGCTCGGGAGTTCGACCAGCGCGGTCGGCAAGATCGCGACGGAGGGCCGGGATGACTTCCCGCCAACTCTTCGGTGTGGCCTGCCCCCGTGGTCCCGCCATGGGGCGCATCACGCGTTCTTTCGAATTCAGGTATCGGTACCCCAGGCGACCTTCATCGCACATGAACCAACCCTGGGCTCGAGGGTTTTCCCGTGGCCGAAGGCGATAGACGATGTCTTTGTTCGTGTCGAGAAAAATGCTGCAACCAGTGCTGCAATTGGGACAAACGCTCTCCGTGTTTTTCAGGTACCAGACCCTCTGGGTGTAAAGGAAGTCCTTGCTTCCCAGAGCACCGACAGGACAGAGATCGACCACGTTGAGCGATAATTTGTTTTCCAGCGGTTCACCCGGGAAGATGTCGATCTCGGCGTGCTCGCCCCGATGCGTCACCATCAACTCGCCCTGGCCTGAGTATTCGCGCGTAAACCGCACGCACCGGGTGCACATGATGCACCGATCGGTGAACAGGGTGATCTTCGAGCTCAGGTGCGGCTTGTTCGGCGGTGTGTTTTTTTCGTCGATCATCCGGCTGGTCGAACGGCCGAATTGGTAGCTGAAATCCTGCAATTTACATTCACCCGCCTTGTCGCACACGGGACAATCCAGCGGATGATTCAAGAGCAAACCTTCCAGTGTGTCGGCCTGTGCCTTTTTCGCGCGGAGTCCGGGTTGGCCATAATTGCCCGGGTACTTCAAGGGTGGGGGAACAGTTTCATTCGGCAGATGCTTGCCATATTCGCCTGTGACGATGACGGTATTGTGCTTCACCGGAGTTTGGCAGCCGGGCACGACTTTCGGTTGCATCATCACCGTGCCGTCGTCTTTCAGTTCGCCGACTTCAACGAGGCACATGCGACACGAGGCCACCACGGTCAAGGCCGGATGCCAGCAATAGTGGGGGATAAACACGCCGGCACGCTGGGCGGCCTCGATGGCATTCAGCCGCGCTTCGCCGATCTCAACTGGTTTGTCGTTAACGTAGACGGTTGCCATGACCTTTCCCATTGACCGCCGTTACCTTGCTGTGCCGTGTTCCGGTTCGCCTCAGCGATGACTCGTCACGGGCGGAGTAGTCTGCGAAACTCGTCCGCACTGACCTGTCGCGGTCCCGATTGGTCGACGATCCATCCGCCTTTTTCCGGCGCGTCCTTCTCATAGGCCCAAATTCCCTCGCGCTGCCGAATGCCCGTCAAAACGATGTGCCCGTCTTGCAGTAACCTGGCCAATTGAGGGTTCTCTTTCATCACGGATTGCCTGACGATCTCGGCCGTGGGGAGTCGCCCCTCGACCGCCGAAGCAGCGTCCATGAAAAGATGCAGGTCTTTCATTTCGGCGGCGGTGACGATTTGCTGTGTCTTGTCCTTGATCTGCGACACCAGTCCGCCGGCACGCTGGGTCGGCTCCGTCGGCTTCAATTTGGGCGGGTCGCACCCGAGCACCCCCACGATCAGAGAAGCGGCCCATGTTCTCGCGACTTCACGACGCTTCATGCAGGCCATTCAGACACCTCCAAAGACGACCTCAATGACCGGCCGCGGCCAACGGCAGCGACACGGCTTTAGTCCCACGGCGGATGTACGACTCGAACTCGCTCCGGAATTTGCGAATGGCTGTCTTCACAGGCCAACCGGCGCCATCGGCCAGGCCGCAGATCGTGGTCCCAGGCATGATCCCGATGCGGTCGCCCACTTCGACGAGGATATCCAGGTCTTCCTTGCGGCCCAGACCACGGCGGATGCGGTCCACAATCTTGAGCATCCAGCCGGTTCCTTCACGACAGGGCGTGCATTGTCCACACGATTCATGCTCGAAGAAGCGGCAGATGTTGTACAGCACGTCCACCAAGTTGGTCTGGTCGTCGATCACGGTGACGGCCGCTGTCCCCAGACCCAAGCAACCAACTCGTCCGGGACCCGCGAAATCCAGAGGAGTGTCGAGTTCGTCGGCGGTGAGGAAGCCCATGCTCAGTCCGCCGGGGATCACCGCTTTGACCGACCGACCCTTCCACACGCCGCCCCCGTGTTTGTCGATCAATTCCCGCACGGTGACGCCCAACGGTAATTCGACCACGCCCGGTTTGTTCACGTGCCCGCTGAGACAGTACAGTTTGGGGCCGTAACTCCCTGGGTCACGTGGGTTGTTCGGGTCGGCCGGAACTCCGATCGACTTGAACCAGTCTGCCCCCCGATCGACGATGTGTGTGACGCAGGCAACGGTCTCAATATTATTCACGATCGTGGGCTTGCGAAAGGCACCCTCTACAGCGGGGAAGGGGGGTTTGATGCGTGGCCAAGCCCGCTTGCCTTCGAGACTCTCGATGAGACCTGTTTCCTCCCCGCAGATGTAGGCGCCCGCCCCCCGATGGATGTAGACGTCCAAATGGAAGTCGTGTTTTCCCAGGATGTTTTTCCCTAAAAGGCCAGCGTGGTAAGCCTCGTCAATGGCCTGCTGCATGGCTCGAGCAGCCGGTCCGTACTCGTAGCGGATATAAAGGTAGGCGACGGTGGCTTTGACGGCGTAGCTCGACAGGATGATTCCTTCCAGCACCTGGTGCGGATCTTCTTCCATCAAAATGCGGTTGTTGAATGTGCACGGTTCGCTCTCGTCCGCATTGATGCACATGTAAATCGGGCCGGGATGGCCTTTCGGCAAAAAGGTCCATTTCAGCCCCGTTGGAAAGCCGGCACCACCGCGGCCTCGTAATCCCGATGCCTTGACGACATCGACCACCTGTTCGGGCGTCATCTCTCCGACAGCCTTTTGCAACGCCCGATAACCGCCATCGGCCCGATACGCGTCGAGCGAGACACTTGCTTTTCGCAAAATCCGTCGTAACAGCACCGGCTCGAATTCCGCCATCCCGTCACTCCGCATCGTCGTGCTGGCCACAGCCTCCGACCTTTCCCCCAAACGGGGGCTTACCTTCGCCGCAGTTCGTCGATCAAGTCGTCCACCTGCTCCGGCTCGACCGGTCCGCGCCCGGCATCGTCGATCAACACGGCAGGGGCCCGCTCGCAGACGCCAATACACTCGGCGAATTCGACGGTGATGTGACCATCCGCGCTGGTTTGTCCGGGGCGGACATTCAGCCGTTCACAAACACGTTGAAGAACGTCGTCGCCGCCGCGCAATTGACACGCCAAGCCGCGACAAACCCACAAACGGGTTTTGCCGAGTTTGTTGTTTTCGTCGCGGAAGAACCCATAGAAGGTCATCGTGTCGTAGACTTCCGCCGGGCTTAGGTCCAGCATTTCGGCGATTTCGCGGATCGCTGGCATCGGAACACATCGCAACTCGTCTTGAACGATGTGCAATGCAGGGAGCGTCACTGCCTGCTTATTCGGGTAACGCGGGATGTACGCTTCGATGCGTCGCCGAATTTCCGGGGTCAGCACGCTCATCGATCCAACTCCGCTGCGATGATATTCAGACTGCCAAGAATCGCCGGGACGTCGCTGATCAGATGGCCTTCAATCAGATACGGGAAGATGGCGAAATGGATAAATGAAGGCGGCCGCGTTCGGGCTCGGTAGGCACGGCCAGTTCCATCCGCGACGATGTAGAATCCTAATTCCCCGTTGGCCGTCTCGTTCGCTCCATACACTTCTTCGACCGGAACCTTCCACTGCCGATTCGTCATGATTAATTCAAAGTGTTGGATCAGTCCCTCGATACTGCGGTACGTGGCGGATTTGTCCGGGATGACGGCTTTGCCCTCGATATCAACATTCACCGGTCCCGAGGGAAGATTCTCGATCGCCTGCTGAATGATTTTCAGACTTTCTAACATCTCACCCATGCGCACCATATACCGGGCATAACAATCGCCCTCTTTGGCACAAACAACTTGAAAATCGAGTTCCGAATAGGCGAGGTAAGGTTCGTCCTTGCGCAGATCACGGACCACACCGCTGGCTCGGGCGAGCGGACCCGTCACGCTCAAATTAATCGCGTCTTCCCTGGACAGCACGCCGATGCCTTGAGTTCGATCCATAAAAATCCGGTTCTTGTTCAACAATTTGCTGATGTCCGAGTGAGCTTTCGGGAAGCCCACCACGAAGTCGCGGACTTTGCGGATCCAATCATCCGTAACGTCGGCCATCAGACCGCCGACTCGAGTGTAACTGGGATGAAATCGTTGCCCCGCCGCGGTCTCGTAGATGTCGTAACACTTTTCCCGCTGATAGAAGGCGTACAGGAAGGCCGTAAAAGCTCCCAAATCGAGGGCGGCGGTCCCCACATTCAGCAGATGGTCACTGATCCGCGCGATCTCCGCCATGATCGTGCGGATGTAACGGCATCGCGGGGTAATTTCGATTCCCAACAGCTTTTCGACGACATGGTGCCAAGCGATCTCGTTCGCAATCGGCGAAATGTAATTCATCCGATCGACGATGGTCACGTACTGATTGAAGTCGAGGTCTTCACCGAGCTTCTCAAACCCCGAGTGCAGGTAGCCGATGTCGGGGACAGCCCGGATAACTGTTTCGCCATCGAGGGTCAGGATGAGCCGCAGTGTCGTGTGGGTCGCCGGGTGCTGCGGACCAAAATTCAGCGTGTAAAGGAAATCTTTGTCTGCTGTCTCTTCGCCCACGAATGATTCGACTTCTTGCAGAGGCATGAGATGGTCTCTCCTTGGGCCGTTCGGCCCGGGGCCATCGACCAGGATCAACTCTCGGCTCGGGGGATCACGGGGAAGTTATGCCGCTCCAAGCGACCGCGCAAAGGATAATCCTTTCGCAAAGGGTACGATCGAAACCCCTCCGGAAGCAAAATCCGCCGTAGATCCGGATGACCCTCGAAGACAATTCCGAACATGTCGTAGACTTCGCGCTCAAGCCAATCCGCTCCCTTCCACAGCGGGAACACGGAGGGCAGGCACGGGTCCGGATCATTGACGAAGGTTTTCACGAAGACTCGTTCGCCCGTGGTCGTATTGAGCAGGCAATACACCACGCCATAACGATCCCTCGCGTTGGGGTAATGCAAATAATCGACCGCTGTCAACTCAGCGAGCATGTCGAAGCCCGCTTGATCCTTCAACGCTAGAAGCGCATCAAGAACCCGTTCAGCCGGTACTTCAATGCGGAAATTGTCTCGGAATTCACTCGTGACGAATGCCTGCTCCCCTAGCTGGGAACGCAGCACCGACAGAGTTGAACGATGATCCATCAGAGGCTCCCCGCCCAAGCACGACACGTCGTGGTCCAGCCCGACCCAATCTCTTGGAACCCGAGAATTAATTCACGTCCCATTCTTGAGTGGCCGTGCGGACGCTCCCCGGGGCGACAATCTTCTCCGACGGCGCGAGCTCCAAAGCCAAGGGCCGGGGTCGCTCTGGTGCCTTGCGTTCCTCGAACTCTCGACCCAAAAGAGTTCCTTGGCGTTTCACTTTCTCCTGAATGTCCAGCACGGCGCGGATCAATTGCTCCGGTCGAGGCGGGCACCCTGGGACGTAAACATCCACGGGGATAAACCGATCGATTCCCTGCACGACGGCGTAAGTATCGAACACGCCACCACTCGATGCACACGCCCCCATGGAGATGCACCATTTCGGCTCAGGCATCTGCAACCAAATGCGCTGCATCACCGGAACCATTTTCATGACGACACGTCCTGCGACGATCATCAGATCACATTGCCGCGGGCTGAAACGGATCGCCTCGGAGCCAAACCGTGCCAGATCGTAGCGAGATGAGGCGGTGGCCATCAACTCAATTCCGCAGCACGCTGTCGCGAAGGGCATCGGCCAAAGGCTGTTGGCGCGAACAAAATTCGCCAGCCAGTCCAACTGCGTAATGAGAAAGTTCTCATTCGGTCTCACCGCCATTGAAAAACCCCTTTCCGCCAGGCGTAGACGTAAGCGACGGCCAATGTGGCGAGAAAGACGAGGATTTCCGCAAAAACGATCTGACCAAACAGCGGTCGCCAACTCGGGTCGGCGTCCGGTCCATAAGCGATGACCGCCCACGGATACAAGAAAAGCAACTCGACGTCGAATACCAAAAACAAGATCGCGATAAGGTAATATTTCACGTCAAACTGCTGCCGCGTGTCGCCCACCGGATCCATGCCGGACTCGTACGGCATCAGTTTCACCGGCGTATTTTTCCGTGGACTGAAGAGGTGCGAACCAATCAATGCCCCAATCGGAATCAACAGGCATACGGCCAGATACAAGAAGATCGGGTAGTATGTGGCCAAATTGAAGACCTGCCCCGAGGCGGCGGGGTCCACCGCTCCTCCAACCGCCGCGATCATTCGTGAGACTCCTCTTTACTTTGTGAAAAAATTCACGATCTCACTTCAGCGCAGTTATAGGTCCTTACCGGGAGCCGTCAAGAAGTGGCCAATCGTCAAATCTGCGTCAGAGCGAATTCGATGAGGCGGCCCAACCCGTCGGCGGCTTCGCGGACCGCTCGCAAAACGTCGCCATGGCTCAGGCGTGTGGCGGACAAACCGGCGGCTCGATTGGCAATGCAGGAAATGGCAGCTACCTCGATTCCGCTGACTGCCGCGGTCTCCGCTTCATGGACAGTTGACATGCCCACCGCATCGGCTCCGAGCATTCGTAGGGCCCGGACTTCGGCCGGCGTTTCGTAGTTGGGGCCGAGAACTCCAGCATAAACTCCCCGACCTGACGGAACGCCTACTCGCTCGGCGGATTCACTCAGGAGAGATGTCAGACGAGGCGAGTAAACACGGCACGGGGTGACATCCGGCCACCAGCCCGAACGCATCAGGTTGAGATGAGCTTCGACGACCATCAGACGCCCCGCCTCTTGCCCCGCGCCGATGCCTCCTGCCGCATTCGTGAGCCACAGCATCGAGACACCGAGTTCTTGCGCCAGTTTGACCGGCTGAGCTACCACCGGAGCATCGTAGCCCTCGTAAAAATGGAGCCTCCCTTGGAAGACCAGCAAACGGCGACCGGCCCATTCCTGCAACACCAATTGCCCTCGATGCCCTGCGACTCCGGCGTTGGGCATCCCCGGCAATTCCGAAAACCGCACGGACTCGAGGATCGGCCAAGAGTCGGTCACCTGGTTCAACCCGGAACCAAGGACTAAAGCGGCAACGGGCCGGTGGGATCGGCAAAGATCGGCCAGGTTTGCGAAGCTACCGGACATGGAGTCAAAATATTTTTTTGTCGTCTCTTGACCGCCGGCCCATTTCTTTATAATCGGATCTGCATATCCAATTTTGGAGGTGCAAATGAGAGTAATGCGTTTTGGCCTCGGTGTCGCGTTCCTGGGAATTTTGGCATGTCCGCGGATGGAGACGGGGATCGCCGTCGAGCCGGCGAAGCCGGACTCGCAAGCGGTTGAGAGGGCACGGGAGCAAGTTCGGATGCTCGATACGCTTTACAAGAACGCGGTCGTGTCCATTACGAAGAACTACGTGAATCAGCAGGCGGACGTCCCGGCGGCGGCGGTGGCCAAGGACGTGTTCAAGGCCATGAAGGATGGCCATTACCACAACGCACGGCTGATCGACGTCACGGGGCGGCCAAAAAATAAAGAAAACATTGCGAGAACCGATTTCGAGAAGGCAGCCGTTGAAGCCATCCGCTCGGGCAAGGAGTACGTCGAAGAGATCGCCTTCGTCGATGGCCGGCCGATCCTTCGTGCTGCAACCGTGGTCCCCGCCGTTATGGAGCAATGCATCATTTGTCATGGTAAGCGGGAGAAGAACCTGCTGGGTACAATTATTTACGAACTGCCGATCAAGTAATGCACGGAACTCGCGGTCCGATTCCGGGACGACGGCCGTTTTGACCGTCGTCCTCCCATTTTTCTCACCAGCCTTCTTGAAAGCGAGCGTTCGACTTTCCTATCAGAGCGGCTAGGATCAACTCCACGCACACCTCGCTACCCAGCGAGCTGGAATTCAAAATGATGTCAAACGAGGTCAGGTCGCCGCCGGCCCGAAAGCGTC
>CAKZUU010000107.1 GCA_937922175.1 uncultured Gemmataceae bacterium | reverse complement strand
TACCGTCCCGGCCTACTTCGACGATACCCAGCGTCAAGCGACTCGAGACGCTGGCCGGATCGCCGGGCTGGATGTGCTGCGGATCGTGAACGAACCGACGGCGGCAGCACTCGCTTATGGTTTGGATCAGCGCTCGAAAGGAACCATCGCCGTCTACGATCTGGGCGGTGGCACCTTCGATTGCTCCATCCTTTCCATTCAAGATGGCGTCTTCCGCGTACTCAGCACTCACGGCGACACGCACCTGGGCGGCGATGACTTCGATCGCGCCCTGATGAGCGTCGTGGCCCGTGAGCTTGGGCTGGATCCAACAAATCGCGATCCGGAGTTGCTGCAACATCTTCGTGATTCTGCCGAAAAAACGAAGATCACTCTTTCGACGTTGGACACGGCCGACTTCCTTTTGAAACTGCCCTCGCGGGGCATCGACTACCGGCGAACCTTTCGCCGTGCCGAATTCGAGGAATTGATTCGTCCTTGGATCGATCGGTCGCTGGAGTGTTGCCGACAAGCGCTCCGCGATGCCGAGCGATCGGTCGATCAGATCGATGAAGTGGTTCTCGTCGGTGGCTCAACGAGGATTCCGTATGTTCGTCGGCGAGTTGCAGAATTTTTTGGCAAACCGCCCCACACGGAGTTGAACCCGGACGAGGTCGTCGCCTTGGGGGCTGCCATCCAAGCGGACATCCTCGCCGGTGGACGACGTGACATGCTCTTGTTAGACGTGGTGCCTTTATCGCTGGGAATCGAGACTTTTGGTGGCGCGGTGGACAAACTGATCTATCGCAACAGCACGGTGCCGGCCCAAGCGACTGCCCGGTACTCGACCCAATTCGACGGTCAAACCGCGATCCAAATCAACATCTACCAGGGTGAGCGGGAATTGGCAAAGGATTGCCGCAAGCTCGGAACGTTGACCCTTTCGGGGATTCCCCCCATGCCGGCGATGATGCCGCAGTTGGATGTGACTTTCCTCGTCGACGCCAACGGTCTGCTGGTTGTGCGAGCGAAGGAGCAGCGGAGCGGCAAAGAAGCGTCGGTTTCGGTCCAGCCAAGCCACGGGTTGACGCAGGAAGAAGTCGAACGGCTTGTGCTCGACAGCGTCGAGCACGCGCAGGAGGATTTTACCGCCCGCCGGTGGATCGAATTGAAGAACAAAGCCGAAACGGACCTGCGCTACACCCAGCGGGCGTTGGAGCAAGTCGGATCCGAATTGAGTGAGGAGCAGCGAGCGTCCATCGACGCAGCAGTCCTCGCCGTTCGCCAAGCCCTCGAGGGAAATGACGTCGACGTTTTACAACGAACCGTGGCCGAATTGGGGCACGCGACTCAGCCTTTGGCCATGATCAATTTCAACGCCGTTGCCCGGGCCGTCCTCAAAGATCGCTCTCTCCAGCAGATGGACGCGGCCAAACTTTGACACGGGACGACAAATCTCCGCGCTGAGGACCAACAGTGATGACATGGACCGACTATCGAGAGATCGGCGAAAAACTGTTCGAGAAATACGACACCCTCAACCCTCTCACCGTGCGGTTCACCGACATGCATAAGTGGATCCTCGACCTGGAAGATTTCACCGGAAAACCGCACGAATCCAACGAGAAGATTCTCGAGGCGATCCAAATGGCCTGGTACGACCTGTGGAAAGACGAATACGGCGAGGAGTGAAACGTCTGTCTCGGGGACAGCCGGTCGTTCCGTGACCTCGAACTTCACCTTGACTGGTGTCCCGCCCATGAGCGATCCTTGCTCACTCTGGACGCAGGTAAAAGACCTCGGTCTGAGGATGGCGCTGCCTCCAGTCTTGCCAGCGTGTCCTTTGGAAGGGCATCGTCTCCAATAAACAATCATCGGGGTCGTCAGGTCGAGTCAGTGCTCGGCCGGTTGCCTGAAAGAAGAAGCGGCCATCATAGCGGAGCAATAGCTTGCCGTGGAACATTCCTCCGACCTCGACGGCGAGGGGTTCGCGAGTCCCTTTCTTGGTGAATACTTGCACGATATTCTCGGCACGATCGTAGGTGATCGTCACGGGTAACTCACCGACCACGTCGTTGATGACCATACGCGACAGCGTGTTCATCGAGGCTAAGTGATACGCCCGCGGGACACCGGCGACCAAGATGCCGACCACCTCCTCCGCGTCGGGGATGAGGGCGTCGTGAGCAGGGACCAAGGGCGGCTGCCGCAACCCGCGAGAGATAAACGGCGTACTCATGGGCCGAGGACCGCTCGAATGCTCCGTGAGGTCCGACGGCTCACTCTCGGGCGAATCGAAGACGGCGGTCAGATAAGAAATCGCCAAGGCGAGTGGCAGGGCAAGAACGACGGCGATCCCGACGATCTTCACCCACCGTGGAGAGGACGATGCCGTCATGGTCGCCACTCCCAGGTCGCCGACTGCCCGATGTTTTCTTCGACTTCAACTCGCAGGACCTCCGGTTGAAAACGGTATTGCGTCCTCAAGCGATCGAGCAACCGCCCACCGATGTATCGGGCGAGTAATTCGGCTGTGGTGTTTTCGATTGGGAGCAAG
>CAKZUU010000106.1 GCA_937922175.1 uncultured Gemmataceae bacterium | reverse complement strand
AGCAGTTGCCAAACGTCGTCTTGGGTCTGGGACTGCCTCAGTTCCTGGACAAACTGTTCGTTGCGCATGAAGCGAACGACATTTTCCAGTGCCCGCAAATGATCGCCCGGCCGATCATGGGGCGAGATGAGCAGCACGAGGATGTGAACGTTTTGTCCGTCGATGCTGTCGAAAGGGATGCCTGTTTTTGATAAGGCGATCGTCCCCACCAACCGATCCACGCCGGCGTGTTTGGCATGCGGGATGGCGATATTTCGGCCAATGCCTGTCGAACCCATTTGTTCCCGCCGCATCACCGAGCGAACAATGTCTTCCGTCGGCGTATCGGTGAAATAGCCGGCGCGTTGCAGGCTTTGGACCATTTCCCGAATCACCTCCTCCTTGGTGGTCGCCTTCAGGTCCGTGAGGATGGCTTCTCGAACCACGAACTCGTTCATACGGGCCATCAATCCGGCTCCTCGCGTTGCTGAGGATGCGGCCAGCGAATCCGATTCATGGTTCCACCGACCTTTCCGAGGGCGGTGGAACATCGCCGAGCGAGCGGTCGCGCCGATGGTCTTGAATTTTTTCCTTGTGCTTATGGATCTGATGGACCACCTTGTCGTACGCCAACTCGACGGCCGCAAGCAATTCCTCGTGCTTCTCCTGGGCGAAAAAATCGTGCTTGTGTTCCGACTTCACAAGGAATTCGACCGTTCGATGCAGGGGATCTTGAAGATCGACCGTGACCTCGATCATGGTGATCCGATTGAAAAAGTTCAGCAGTTTCTCGGCCTTTTGTCGGATCTGTTGTTGATGCGCCTCGTTCAGGTGTCCATGCCGAACGGATATTCTTACTTGCACGGTTAGCCCACTCCTTCCAACCATTCCCGCGCGGGTCAACAGGAATGGAACGACGTGGCCAGGTCACCCCACTCGAAAACCGCCGGCGTCCCGCCGTGGACGGACTCCTTCCTCTCGAGTTGGTCTCTTGGGCCATTTTAGTTGTGCCTCACGACACTTGCAACGCGGCGTGTGTCGATTGGGCCCTGTCGTCGTCGCCATCGGATCACCCGAGCACTCGTGGTTGCCCCTGACCACCAGGCGATGTATCTTTCCTCTGGATTGACACTTCCAACTTCTTTGAGATCGCCGATGGCTTCTCCACCCATTCTAAACCTCGATGCGTTGGTTGCACCCATTCCCGGCTCCTCACCTGCCGGGACCCCGCTACCTTACGATGTCCGCCTGAAGCTGGAAGAGTTTCGTAAAGAAATCAACCCCGACGATTACGACCCCGAGGATCCGCGACGCCCCACCGAGCATCGAAAACCGAATTGGGCCGGAATCATTGATTTGGCCTCAGAGACTCTTCAGCGAACCTCGAAGGATCTTCTCGCGGCCGCTCGACTCGTGGAGGCTGCGGCCATCGAGCGGGGCATCCCGGGGCTGCGGGACGGGATCATCTTGCTCCGTCGTCTGGTCGAGGAGTCTTGGGACCGCGTCTACCCGCTGATTGAGGCCGGTGACACGGCCGAGGTCCGCGAGGGACCCTTCAAGTGGTTGAATCAAGCGGGCTACGGGGCACTGTTCCCGACGACGGTGCGAAACGTGCCGTTGATTCATCTCGGCCGAACGACCTACAGTGTACGGGATTGGCAAGATGTATCGCGGCGACCGCAGATCGAGCTGGCCTTGGCCGAGGTCTCCGAGGAGACACTCCGCGATTTGATCGACGACTTAAAAATTGCCCAGGAGAACTTGAAGAAACTGGATCAAGCCTTGGCCGACCGAATGGGGGAATACGCGCCAGACTTCACCAGTTCGGAGAACACCGAACACTTAGGATCCGCTCTGAACGATTGCTGGAACGTGGCGCAGCTGTGGTGGCAACGAAAACAGATAATGTCATCCGACCCGAGTCCGACGGCCAACGACGTTTCATCGGGAGCGGTTTCCTCGCACGATTTGAGGCAGCCCTCGGCGACTCGAGCCGATGCCTACCGTCTGCTGAATCAAGCCGCCGATCTGCTACAAACCCTCGAACCTCATAGTCCCATCCCTTACCTCGTGAAACGAGCGGTCCGTCTGGGGGAATTGAAATTCCCCGAGTTGATGCGGGCATTGATTCGCGAGTCCACCGTCCTCGACGAACTCGACCGACTGATGGGCCTCGATTCCAAATCCGAGTGAACAGCAAACGGAGACACGTCCTTCCTTCGAGTGGTCTCAAGGAATGCACCGTCTTTCGATCCTTCCTTCGGTGTGACCAGGAGCCACCAAATCTTCCCGCTTCTTGTCGGTCGATTCTCCCATCGCTCATGTGTATCAGTCAAACAACGATTTGAGGGTTGTGCGCGATCGGGGCAAAAGAGGGGCGGCGCGACCCTCGCGAGGAGACCTCTTGACAAACAGATTTGGGAGTTGCCTCTCGATCTTCGGAAAAATTCCGTTGAGTTGCTGGACATCGCACAGAGCGTTCGTTATACCCGTTTCTTGTCCGACTGAGTTCACGATCGTCATTACCTCTGAGGCCGCAGCGTCATGGCGAGGAATGGTCGAAAAAAGGACAATATCGACGTCGCCAAGGCCAGCAGGATGTTGAAAGCGATTGCTGACACGGATCGTCTTCGACTCGTGTTGCAACTTAAGGACGGAGAAAAGAACGTCGGGACACTGGCCGACGCCATCGGGGCAGAAGTGGTCAATGTGTCGCATCACCTCGGTGTGCTGAGGGTCAGTGGCTTAGTAAAAGACAAAAAAGTCGGCCGGTTCGTTTACTACAAACTGAACCCGGAATGTATCACTCGCAACGGGACGGCCCTGTATCTGCACCTTTCGGGCTGTACGCTTGTAGTTGAAGCGTAACGGTGTGCTCGCGAGAGCGGACCCCGTCGCCTGAGCGGATCGGGGCTTTTCTTTTTTAGGAGCGACTGACCGGGAGGGACCCGACCTCAACGGGGTAATGGCCGGAGCGCCAGCCGATGCCCCAATCGGCATAGAGCAGCCGAGCTATTAGGGCGCCGACGATCAGAAATCGCGATAAGCGCAAGAAATTGCCGATTTGAATCAACCATGGGTCGAATTCCCGATCCGCATAGCCCAGCCAGATTCCCACGGCTGGAAGAACCCAAAACCAGATCGGGAACGTCAGGTAATTCACCCCATCGAGGCTGATGGCCGTCCAGCGCAAGGACGTGTCCTGGCGAACCAGCGGCGCCACGAACGGCACGAACCAAAGCACCCACTGCGGGGAGTAGAACACCGCGAGGCAGACAACTCCGGCGAGGACCAAGGCCGACCGACGCAAAAGCGACGGCAATGAGCGAATGGGAGTGGCCAAAGCGGCGAGCATCGTCCCGCCCATCGCGCTCCATCGGAAGGCGGAGCCGATCCACCCCTCGGCCAAATCGATTGGGAGGAGGCAGCCATAAATGGTCATGCCGAACTCGGGAGGCCGGAAAAGTTGATACCGATACGGGGCGATGACGGCAGCGAAGTCGGCACCGAACAGGAGAGGCGCCAAAGCGAGAGAGGTCGTCAGTGTATAGGCCGATCCGAATCGGAGGAGTTGCTGGCGGTGGGGCCATAAATATCGCAGAATCAATGGAGCGAAAAGGATCGGATACGCCTTCAGCAATGTTCCCACGCCCAAAGCAATGCCCGCCCAACTCCAGCGATGATGTGCCAGCGCGGCGAGGCACAGTGCGGTGCACAGAGCGGGCAGGACATCGAAGCGGTTCAAAGTGAAGAAGACGGCTGCGGGCAAACACAAAAGAAATGACCCACCGCGCCACGACGCGGGGTAAAGCCATTCCAGGACGACAATCAACACCAGCCATGCCGCTGCCATGACACCCGAGTAGAAGGCGCTGGCCTTCGCGAACACTCTCCAGACACGGAACTGGTCGTCGGTCTCGGGGTCATGGGAAGCAATGTTGTGGTAGGCCGCATCCGGAAGGGCTGGCGGAAGAGACACCTCCCGCCAGGCCGGTTGGATCCAATAACCCGCTCGGAAAAGAACCAACACCGCATGCGGGTACTCCAAAAAATACCGTGCCCTTAGCGCCCGTGGAGCTTCGATCGCTTTTGAGAATGACTCGTACGGAACCCTAGGCGGCGGGCTCGCTGCCCCGGCCTGTCGGCCCAACTCGGCATTCAAGCCCCGGAGCGCCATTGCGCTCAAATCATATTCGTCATACCAAAGTGTCTCTAATGAGAGGGGCAACTTTCGCGGGGCCATTCGATCCGGTTGCCGCACGGCCCACCAGCCGCTCACCATCCCCAGCGGTATCAAGAGAAGAAGCCACGATGCGGCGAACCGACGACCGTTGGAAATGGAACACATTCCTCACTCATCGAGCCGGGGTACTGAAAAATTCGTTCGACAGCGGAGATCCGGGGGATCTTTCGGCCGTTGGCGCTATTCAATCAACCCGTGACTCGCTTGACCACTGATGCCGGCTCCATTTGCACGTCTCCAGCATCCAAGGTCGCTGTCGGTTTGAAATCGTGCTCCGCGGATACGCCTTTGTC
>CAKZUU010000105.1 GCA_937922175.1 uncultured Gemmataceae bacterium | reverse complement strand
CTCGGTGCCCAGCGGATCCGGGCCTAAGCGCAACGGCACCAAATGGGCGGCAAACGTTCGGCACCGAATGGGGCCCTCCCAATCCTCCATCGCCGGGTAACCCACCGCACGTTCCTGTTCCTCGACGATTCGGCACGCTTCTTTGAGCACTTCGGGGCTCGGTGCGGCCAGGGTCACTTCCCGCGACTCTGGCTTCTGCCGACTGTAACGGAATCCCGGCTGACGCTGAAGAAGTCTCTCCAACTCCGCTTCCAATGAGGCTCGACGCTCGAATTGTTGGAACGGTGTGCCGTGGCCATACGGTCGGCGGACAAACCAGAAGACCAACGAGTCATTCAATTCACCCGTCCGCAACGACTCGCCCAGAGCGTAGCTGTCCTCCGCGTCGTCGGTCGATTCGTTCTTGGCCCAAGGAACGTTTCGGAAATCCAGACGAATTCGACCCCGCGAGTCCCGATCCTCCGAAATCGTCCGCCCACGAAAGGATTCGTCAGGATGGACGAGGAAACGACCCGAGCTGTCGACGACAAAGTACAAATGCCGCGCCGAGTGCCGCGCTCGGTTCTCGACCATGCGCGTGAAATCCACCGCGACCACCAGCAGGCCCACCGCGTCTCCCGCCGACCCAGGAATCTCGAATCCGATACAGAATCCTTGACGCTGACCGTCGGGAAACAACCCTTTCAGATCCGAGACCAACTGACGGGACATCGTCGGCCGACGTCGTTGTGCCGCCTCGCGATACCGACGTTGCAAATCGGCCAAGGCGTCGATCGCTGGCAAATGCTCCGGTTTTTCGGGACTCGCCTCGGGTCGGTTGAGCAATACCGCTCGGGCGAGATGGCTGTCGCCTTCGGCGTTCACCGACAGGGAATAGATGGCGGCGATCACCTCGTGATCCAACCAACTCGAGGGCGAACGTCGACCCCGCTCTTCGCAATGTTGGAGGATGCGATCCCCGGCCTCTCGCAAGGCTTGTTGAAACCTTGCCCCCTTCAGAAACTTCTCCGCCGACTCGCCCATCTCGGGGCGGAGCATCGAACCGGCCGCTTCCCGTGTCTCCCGCATCAGGAAGCGGCACTCCTCACGCCATTCATGCATACGCAGATTGCTCTCGTCGGCCAAATCGACCAGTTCGTGAGCGATCAGCACTGTTCGATTCTTCTCATACGAGAGCACAGACACGATCAGCGTCATCACCAAGGCGACGACGGCGGCCAGCAAGGCCAAGCGTTGGGCGATGCTCAGGCGGAACATGAGCCTCCTGCCCCTTCGATTGACGATGACTCCGCAAGATACCCTACGCTGACGGCCTCCAGCCGGTCAACGGGGGCTTCACCTTGTCGCCGCAGCGCGGGACTCTCAGAACTCGTAATCTCTCCCCGCGGCCATCAATTCCAGACCCGGGATCGGTCGGGCCGCCAGATCGCTCAAGATCGCCTCACGAAACCGAGGCTTCACATGGACAGCAAACCAGCGCACTTCCATTGGCAGTTTGCGCATTTCTTCGACGAACAGACTCGGAGTCAGGTGCCGAGATGTTTCGGCGACAGAAGCCAACGCGTCCGGGAACGACAATTCGAGAAAGACGGCTTTCAGATGCGCTAGCCGTCGGGCACGCTCCCAAAGCTCGCTCGTGGGACCTGTGTCCGACGAGAACACGACCGCCCCGGCGCCATCCTCAATCAGAAAGCCGAACGTGGGGACGGTGTGATCGACCGGGACTGGGGTCAGCCTCAGCCCTTCGACCTCCACCGGCCGACCCGGCTGCAACAGGCACAGCCGAACAAAGGGACAACCGTTGGGCGCCAAATGTTCGTAATCGGGCCAGACTCGACCGTTGAACAGGTCTGTTCGCAAGCTGTCCAACACCGATTGATTGCCATAAACGACGACACACTCTGGCGTGCCCCGGTAAGCCGTGTCCAGAAACACCGGCAGACCGGCCACATGATCGGCATGGCTGTGGGTGATAAAAACGTGTCGAATCCGGGACTGTTCTGCGTGTCCGCCGAACAGCCCCAACGCGCCGGCGTCGATGGCCACGTGATCATTGATGCGAAACGATGTCAGGTATTGGTGCGTTTCCGAGAGCGAGGGAGGGAAAGCGGACGGCAACAACGTGATGCGCATCGCAACGGCTCGTTCATGATGAGGTGGCCCAGGCGTTGTACCCGCAAAACCGACGAAGGCAAGGCAGATCCCAGCGGCGGTCATTCGCCGCAGAATCTCGGCGGATTGAAAAAAGCCCTCGCCCAGGCCCCGGCCTCCTCGCTTCAGACCCTTCATTGAAGGGGGTGCCCGTCCGCGAGGGACCTAAGCCAGGATGTCGTGAATGACACGCCCGTGGACATCGGTCAGGCGGAAGTCCCGCCCTTGGAAGCGGTACGTGAGCCGTTCGTGGTCGATCCCAAGCAGATGCAGGATCGTGGCCTGCAAATCGTGCACGTGGACCGGGTTTTCCGCGACGTGGAAGCCCAACTCATCACTGCTGCCATAGCTGATTCCCGGCTTCAAACCTGCACCGGCCATGAACATCGAATAACAGTGCGGATGATGATCGCGTCCCAAAAGGGCACTCGCCGCTGTCCGACCCTCGCGGAAGGGCGTTCGGCCGAACTCTCCGGTCCAGACGACCAAGGTTTGTTCCAGCAGGCCACGACGCTTCAAATCGCGGATCAAAGCGGTGACGGGCTGGTCCATCAATCGGGCCCGTCCGGGCAATCCATTTTTGATATCCTCTCCTGGTCCTGTGCCGTGGAAATCCCAACCCCAATCGAACAATTGCACAAAACGGACGCCGTGTTCGATCAGCCGACGAGCGAGGACGCAGTTGTTCGCGAAACTCGCCGCCCCCGGTTTCGCCCCGTATTCGTCGAGCAGCTTGGTTGGTTCCTTGGAGATGTCCATCACCTCAGGCACGGCCACCTGCATCCGAAATGCCA
>CAKZUU010000104.1 GCA_937922175.1 uncultured Gemmataceae bacterium | reverse complement strand
CGGACTTTGAATCCTCCGGCGAGCCGGAGTCGGTCGCAGACGACGGCGACGATGCCGGCGCAGGGGGACTCTCCCGGGAGGAAACGGGTTCCGGGGTTGGTTCCGGCCGCGTGATGGGCGTCGTCGTTGCGGGGGCGGCGGATTTCTTCATCGTCTTGACTTCGCCTTGCTTGAGGAGCTCGACAATGGCGGTGAAACCCGCATCTCCCAGCCGCCTTTTGTGCAATTTCAAGATCCGAGTGTACCCACCAGGTCGATCGGAGTAGCGAATGGCCAAATCGTCGAAAATTTTCTTGAGCAGCGTCTTACCGGTCGGTTCGCCTTTGGCATCGAGCAGTTGCACTTTGGCGACTGGACCCAATCGAGCGATGACCAACCGACGGGCGTGCAGCGTCTTGATGGGATCGCCGCTGGCCACCCCGCGCTTCGCAATGGTGATGAGCCGTTCAACGAAGGGCCGCAATTCCTTCGCCTTGGGCACGGTAGTCGTGATGCGCTCGTGCTCGATCAAGGAACGAGTCAGATTCCGAAACAAGGCCAAACGATGCGATGCCGAGCGACCCAGCGTTCGGCCGGCGTTACGATGTCTCATGGCGTCTCCGAAACGGAATGCGGCAAGATTCGGGCGGTCGGTCAGTCGTCGTTCAGCCGCGTCGCACGGGCAACTTCATCCCGAGCGACAAGCCGTGCTCGGCCAGTTTACTCTGGACCTCGCGTAGCGTCGTCTCGCCAAAATTCCGCACTTCCAAGAGTTCCTCGTCGGTGCGTGACACCAAATCGCGCACCGTGGCGATCCCTTCGGATTCCAAGCAGTTGGTCGCTCGAACCGATAATTCCAACTCGGCCAGGCTCATGTTCAGCTTGCGTTCCAGTTCCATGTCCACAATATCGTGGGGACTCGCCGAGGCGAATTCGCCTCGATCGTCGAGAGGCAGATCGGGGCCTGCTTCGGCGTACTGCACGAACGGATTGAGATGCTTCCGCAAGATTTTCGCGCCTTCGACCAAGGCGAGTTGCGGCGTGACTGTGCCGTTCGTCCAGATTTCGAGAATCAGGCGGTCATAGTTCGTTCGCTGACCGACGCGGGTTTCTTCGATCTCGTGTTTGACACGCAATACGGGGGAGAAGCTCGCGTCGACCGGGATCACTCCGATCTCGCGTTCCTTGCCGGCAATTTCGTCCGCGGTGCGATAACCGCGCCCGTTTTCCACGGTCATCTCCATGACAAAGGGAACGTCGGCATTGAGAGTGGCGATCACGTGTTCCGGGTTGATGATCTGAACGTCGGCATCGGTGATAATGTCTTTGCCTTTCACGACCCCTCGTTCATGCCGATCAATGCGGATAACGCGAGGCTGATCGGAGATGTTCTTCACCACCAGGCTCTTGATGTTCAAAATGATGTCGGTCACATCCTCGACCACGCCGGGGATCGTGGTGATCTCGTGCAGCACGCCTTGGATTTTCACCTTCGTGACGGCGCTGCCCTCCAGGCTGGACAGCAAGATCCGGCGGAGACTGTTGCCGACCGTCATGCCGAAGCCGCGCTCGAACGGCTCGGCAATGAATCGGCCATGCGTGTCGGTCAAGGTGGACCGGTCAGCGATCACACGGCTGGGTAGCTCCAAACCTCGCCAGCGAACTCTCATGGGATTGTTCCTCGAATCCTCAGTTGTCGCTTGGGCCGTCGGCGTTTCCCGGCGAGCGGTCCCTGACGGGCCGCACCGCCTCCCATTTGCTTCTACTAACGGGAGACAAACTCAATGATGAGCTGCTCACGGATGTCTTTAATTCGAGGATCGACGTCGTCGCGGCTGGGCAGACGCACCATTCGCGCCTCGGGCGGCTCGGTCCCGATCATCTCCAAATAGTCCGGGATGGGTTGGGCGGTGTCTTGCATGTTGTTCCGCACCAACGACAGACTCTCGTTGCGGGTTTTGACGCGGATCGTGTCATTGGTTTTCAACAAAAAGCTCGGAATGTTGCAGGCTTTGCCGTTGACCAGAACATGGCCATGCGAGACCATCTGCCGAGCCGCTCGCCGCGACGGAGCGAATCCGAGCCGATGCACGACGTTGTCGAGCCTCCTTTCCAAGAGGCTCAGCAACTGTTCGCCGGTGTTCTCCGGAGAGCGAGCCGCCAGCTTGAAGAAGCGGCTGAATTGCCGATCCAATAAGCCGTAAAACCGTTTGAGACGCTGCTTCTCTCGCAGACGGATCGCGTATTCGCTGGCTTTCGATCGCCGAGTCCCGTGCATACCCGGCGGTGGATGATCCCGGTCGATGGGGCATTTGGGCGAATCGCAACGCCGGCCCTTCAAATACAGCTTCATCCCCTCGCGCCGGCACTGACGACAGGCTGGATCCAGATTTCGTCCCATGTTTTGGCCGTCTGTCTCTCGAAAGTAAAGATAGTAAAGATAAAAAATCCCTTGACCCGCTTCGCTTTGGAGCGATCCCAATGGCTGGTCATTTCCTCATCGCCAGTTCGAGATCGGCAACAAGAGCGGGGCGTGGATCAAACGCGACGCTTCTTCGGGGGCCGACAACCGTTGTGCGGCAAGGGAGTCACGTCTTCTATCGCCTTGATGACAAGCCCCGCGTTCTGCAACGCAGTCACCGCGGACTCACGGCCCGAACCCGGCCCCTTCAAGTGCACGTCGATTTCCTTCAGTCCGAATTTCGTCGCCTTGGCCGCCGCTTCTTCCGCGGCTCGTTGGGCCGCGAAAGGAGTGCTTTTACGGCTCCCCTTGAAACCGACCGTCCCCGCCGACGCATAGCACAGCGTGTCGCCGTTCATGTCCGTGATCGTCACGATCGTGTTGTTGAACGTCGATTGAATGTGGGCGATGCCCCGCGTCACGTTGCGACGTTGTTTTCGTTTCTTACTCTTCGCCATGGTCCCCTGCTG
>CAKZUU010000103.1 GCA_937922175.1 uncultured Gemmataceae bacterium | reverse complement strand
TGGCGAACAAGTTGGAATCCTTGCGAATTGCCTCGACATTCACTCAGAAAGCCCGCCGTATCACTGTTGGAAAAGCCGGACCGGCGCTCCTCCTCAAAGGTCAGAGGCCCGCTCAACCGCTTGCGAAAATCGACCGTCGTTTTCTCCACCGCGGCCTGGATGGTTCCAGAGACCAAGGCTTGCAAGAATTCGCGGGCCGCGGCCTCCCTTGTCGCCGCCACGGGATCGTTCTTTTTCTGATCCACGGTCAATTTGACGGCCGTTCGCGTGGTGCTCGGGCTGGGGGTATTCGCCGCTGATGGTACCGGTGCCCCCCGCTGGCAACCGAATATCCCCCCGCCGACCAACGACCAAACAGCGAACAGCCGAGCGGACCGATTCATAAACTGCCTCTCTCCTCGCGGATGGTCGGCCCTGATCGAAAGCTTTCCATCACTCCACATGGTGACCGGCGACCGGATTGCCCGTCTTCCCGAGCGTGACGCTCAGCGTGCCGCCGCCACGACTTGCTTGGCCGCATCGGTCAGATCGGCGGCCGTCCGCAGTGTGGGCAATTCATTCTTGGCTGCCGCCAGGATTTCTCGCGCCTTCGCCGAGTTTGTCCCTTCCAAGCGCACAACTACGGGAACTTTGAAGCCGACCTCGCGTCCCGCTTGGACCAAGGCTTCGGCAATGAGGTCGCATTTGGCAATGCCCCCGAAAATATTTACCAAAATCCCTCTCACGTTCGGATCGTCGAGGATGATGCGGAACGCTTCGATCGCGCCATCGGCTGTGACTCCGCCCCCCACATCGAGAAAATTCGCGGGTTCACCCCCGTGGTATTTGATGATGTCCATCGTCGCCATGGCGAGTCCTGCTCCGTTGACCAGGCAGCCGATGTTGCCCGTCAATTTGATGAAATTCAAATGAGCGTTGCCCGCTCGCACCTCGGTCGGGTCCTCCTCGGCGATGTCCCGCAACGCTTGGATGTCTTTGTGTCGGAAAAGGGCGTTGTCGTCGAAATCGATTTTGGCATCCAAGACGACGACTTCGCCCTTTTTCGTCACGGCGAGCGGATTAATTTCGACGATGGAGGCATCCTTATCGAAGTAGACGTTGCTGACCGCCATCAGCAACGCGGTGACTTGGGGCACCCGTTCGTTGCCGAAGCCTAACTCGAAGGCCAAGCGCTGCGCTTGATACGCTCGGAGGCCGGTGTCGGGATTCACCGCGACCTTGAGGATTTTCTCGGGGTGTTTTGCGGCGACTTCTTCAATTTCCATGCCGCCCTCGGCCGAGGCCATCAAGACCGGCATCCCCAGGGAGCGATCCAAAACCATGCCGACGTAGTATTCTTTGGCCGGCTCGGCGTCGGCTTGGACGATGAGCTTGCGGATGGCCACGCCGCCGGGGCCGGTCTGTTTCGTTTGCAGGCGGTGGGTGAGCATCGCTTGCCCGATCGCGATGGCCTTCTCCCGAGTCGGAGCGAATTTGACGCCGCCGAGCTTTTCGGGGTAACCCATGAGTTGCCCGGCGCCTCGTCCGCCGGCGTGCACCTGGGCCTTGATGACCACGCCACCTCCTTGGCTGAGCATGTCGAAGGCGGGGCCGATCTGCTCGGCCGACTCGACCAGGATGTGTTTGGGGATCGGTGCCCCCGCCGCCGCTAGCAACTCTTTCGCTTGGTATTCGTGGATCTTCATGGGTCGCGTCAGGTCCGATAGGCTACCCCGATACGGGGAAAAACATCTCTGCCGTTCTATGGTCGAAGGACCCCGATGGCATACAGTTTCCGTGATGGATTCCGCCTCTGAGCTGCTGAAAGCCCTGGTTCGCATCCCCAGCGTCAATCCGATGGGACGCCAGGTGGATGGTCCAGAATTTTACGAGACTCGGTTGACCGAGTTCCTGGCCCATTATTTGGCTCAACTCGGTTTGCGTGTCGAGAGGCAAATTGTCCAATCCGGGCGGGAAAATGTGCTCGCCGCTTGGGAACCGACGCACGCCAACCGGACCTACCTGTTCGAGGTGCATCAGGACACGGTTCCCGTCGATGGGATGACGATCGATCCGTTTGCGGGCGAAGTGCGGGGCGGGCGACTCTATGGCCGGGGTGCCTGTGATGTGAAAGGCGCGATGACCAGCATGCTGCTCGTTTTGGAGCGATTGGTTCGCAAAGCCCCGGCGCGTGCGGCCCGACTTATTTTGGCGTGCACCGTGGACGAGGAGCACACCTTTTTGGGAGTGCAACGACTCGCCCGATCGGTGCGTGCTGACGGGGCGATCGTCGCCGAGCCGACGCAACTCAAAATCGTTCATGCCCACAAGGGGGTGGTCCGCTGGCACTTGCGCACCTCGGGTCGATCTTGCCACAGTTCGCGGCCCGACCAAGGGATCAACGCGATCTATCGCATGGCCCGGGTTCTCCCGCACATCGAGGACTACGCCCGGGAGTTGCAAGCATCGGCACGCGACCCTCTCTTGGGCGCTCCGACCTTGAGTGTCGGTCGGATCGAGGGAGGACTGAGTGTCAACACCGTCCCGGATTGGTGTCAGATTGAGGTGGATCGACGTTTGATTCCCGGAGAGACACCGGAAGACGCTATTCGTCGAATGATGCAAAGCTTGCGGGAGCGGGTGAACGCGGATGTCCCGTTTGAATGTTCAGCGCCGTGGTTGCATTGCCCCGCCTTACCTTCGCAGCGGGGGACGGGGATCGCTAACGCGCTGGAGCGTTCTTTGCTGGCCGTCTTGGGTCGATGCGAGTACGACGCGGTTCCGTTTGGCACCGATGCCTCCACATTGGCGGCCGCCGGCATCCCCTCGGTCATTTTCGGTCCGGGGGACATCGCCCAGGCTCATACGTGTGACGAATGGATTGAGCTGGACCAGGTTCGTGCAGCCGCCGAGGTCCTTTACCACCTTGCCACGCAGGAGTGAATCGAATCAATTTCGCGAGATCGTCTCGTGCAAATTGAGTAAAACGCGAGCAACCGAAGTCCACGCAGCGAGTTCCGCGGTCGAGATGTCCGCGGGGCGAGGCCAATCTCCGACGGCTACGAAACGCTCCGCTCCCGAGGGGTCGGCAGCCCACTCGGCCCGATGCTTGGCCAACAGGCCGACCAATTGGTTGAGCTCCTCGTTTCGCGGCGGACGCGAAACCGCTCGCCGGAACGCCCAGGCGAGCCGTTCGGCATCGGTGCTGCCGCTGTGGATGATGTGTTGGGCGAAGACTCGAGCCGCCTCAACGAAATTCGGGTCATTCAACAACACAAGGGCCTGCAACGGCGTACTCGACTTGGCTCGCTCGGCGGTGCATTCTTCGCGCGAGGGCGCGTCGAACGCCAACAAAGCGGGATGCAAGAACGTCCGACACCAATAGGTGTAGAGACCCCGGCGATATTGCTTTTCTCCCAGATCTTTTTCCCACTCGCGGACAGGGAAGTTCAAATACGCCCAGTATCCCGGGGGCTGATAAGGTTTGACATTAGGTCCTCCGACGTGCCTCGACAGCATTCCCGCGATGCTCAGGGCTGTATCGCGCACCAGTTCCGCATCGAGGCGAAAACGGTGTTGCCGGGTCCACCACACATTCTGGGGGTCGTTCGGATGGACATCGTGCGAATTCTGCCGATAGGTCGCCGACGTCGCCATCAACCGAATCATGTGTTTGATGTTCCACCCCGAGGCGATGAACTCGGTCGCCAGCCAATCCAACAATTGTGGATGGGTCGGCGGTTGGCCTTGGGACCCGAAATCCTCGGGCGACTTCACTAACCCTTGACCAAAAAGCAGCTTCCAAAAGCGATTGACGAAGACCCGGGCCGTGAGAGGATGATCGGGGTGAGTGAGCCAGCGAGCCAGATCCAATCGTGTGGGTTTGTCAATGGTCAGCCGGGGGGAGAGAGTCGTCGGCACGTCGGGAGTGACGATCGGACCGGATTCATCGAGCCAATTTCCGCGCGGAAGAATGCGGACCAGGCGGGGCGGACCTGACATCGTCACGAGACTGCTAGGGATGGTGCGGACCAGAGCTTGTCGCTGTTTCTCGACGTCGGCCCGTTCGGCTCGGACGGTGGCGAGCAAAGGCGTGATCGACCGGAAATGATCGAGGATGACCTTTTTTTGCGCCTCGTTGCGTTGGTCCGGAGCGACGGCCAAGGCCTCGACGACGGGTTTGGGCAAGCTCGGCTTGGGAGATTGGGTTTGATATTCCTTCTCCCAATCTTTCAGGGCTTGATCGATCTCCGGAGACGAGGCTTCAAACCTCGCGCGGAGGTCTGCCAATCGTTTGTCGAGTTCGGCCAGCTTCGCGGCCTGTTCGGGGTTGGGGAGCAGGGTTTGCGGTTGTCGGCCCACCGCGACCTCTTGAACGTCAGCGAAGAACGCCGCGAGACTGTAAAAATCCTTCATGTCGAAGGGGTCGAACTTGTGGTTGTGGCACTCGCAGCACCCCATCGTCGTCGCTAGCCAAACGGACGACAAGTTACGGACACGATCGGCAGCGTATTTTGCCGTGTACTCTTTCGGCTGGGCCCCGCCCTCCTCGGTGGTTTGAAGCAACCGGTTGTATCCGCTGGCCACCCGCTGCGCCATCGAGGGGTTGGGGAGCAGGTCGCCGGCGAGTTGCTCCAGCGTGAATTCGTCGAATCGCTTGTTGTCGTTGAACGCGGTGATCACGTAATCGCGGTAGGGGGTCACATCGCGGTGGTTATCACTGTGATAACCTCCCGTATCGGCGTAACGAACCAGATCGAGCCACCAGATCGCCATCCGCTCCCCGAAGTGAGGCGAGGAGAGCAGGCGATCCACCAGCCGCTCGTAGGCATCCGGTCGTCGATCGTTGACGAACTCGTCCACTTCTTCGGGAGACGGCGGCAATCCGAGCAGGTCCAGGGACAAGCGGCGGATCAACGTGACTCGGTCGCTCTCGGCAGCCGGTGTCAGACCACGCCGTTGCTGTTCGGCGGCAATGAAATGATCGACCGCATTGAGGGGCCAACTGCCCGTCACCGCCGGAACCGGGGGGCGGATCGGCTTCACATAGGCCCAATGTTGGTCGAAGGGAGCTCCCTCGTCGATCCATCGGCGGATAGTGTCGATCTGAGAGGGCGTCAGCCGCGGTTTCTTGCTCGAGGGAGGCGGCATCACCTCATCGTCATCTTGGCTCGACACACGGCGAACCAATTCGCTCTCCTTCGCCCGACCGGGACGAATCGCCTTGCGAAGGGCGTCGTCGCGAACATCCAGGCGCAACTGAGCTTTGCGCTGCGAAGCGTCGGGGCCGTGACAAGCGTAACAGCGATCTGCCAGCAGAGGTTTGATCTGCCGTGTGTAATCGACCTTCTGTGAGTCCGCAGCGGCAACCGCCACGATTCCGCACAACGCGGTCAGACTGACGATCCTTTTCATCGATCAACCTTTGGAAAGACGACCTTCTCGATTCTCAACGATGCCATGAAGTCAGCGGTGGGCCTCTAATCGACCTCACTAAGGAGAGCGTTTTTCAGCGAGTACAGGAAGTCTTCGGGGTCACTGGCGTTCAGTTTGAGCCGTCCGGTGACCTTGATCAAGTTTCGGCGGAGTGTCTCGGTTTTTCCGGGGGGCAATTCGACAAGTACTAAACTCGTGGGCGGCGGAACCTCGCAAAACCAGCAACCGATCGGATACTCCAGCAGGAGAAAGACATTCACTTGATACTCTTGGCCCAGAGGGACCATGAAGCCCGTCAGACTGACTTGTGAGCCCTCCAGTTGCTTCAAGTAGTCGAGAAAGGTGGGTTTGGCGAAGGCATCGATTTTGGTCTCCGCGAGGACGGCCCAACGCAAGGGGGTCGGCCGGTCGCCCTGAGGTTTAGGTAGCGACGACACGTCGAGTTTTCGTGCCAAGGGGTGGGACGAGCGGAAGCGGAATCCGAGGTGCTCGTCGTGCAAGGACGAATCCGCGCGTCCGATGGGTCCCCATTTTTCTGCCGCCTCGCGGAGTTGCTGGCGGCGACGTCGAAGCTCAGGGGAATTCAGACCGAAGTCGCTGACGCAGCCCTCCAAAATGGCCGCAGCTGAAGCGACGTCCCCCTGAGCGTTGGCTAACTCACCAAGTTGCCACAGCAACAACCCATCGCCGGGCAGGCTCAATGCCAGACGCTGGACTTGCGCGATGGCCTCCGGGGGCAGCTTGCGACGTTCGCCTTCGGGCAGGCTACCGACGTGATCACCGTACCGAACGCCGAAAAGATCGTCGAGCCTCACCGAGCCTCTCGCTCGGCGTCGACCTTCAACCAGCTTCAGATGCAGTTCCTCGCAAGGTCGGTCGGCTGCGGGAGCAAGACGAACGGCCCACCGCAATGTGTCCGCGGCTCGGTCCAAATCTCCCGTCAGATGCCAAGCTGTGCCCAGATGAGCCACGATGCGAAAGTGGTCCGGGTGCTGCCGCTGGGCGGACCGAAGGACCTCCAGAGCTTCGGGGATTCTCCCGAGTCGAAGGCTCAAGGCACCAAGGTCGGCCGCTTCATCGGCGGACAGCGGCGATTTGGCCCGAAGTCGGGACCATTCTCGTTCGTAATCGGCACGGAGCGGCGAGTCGGGCAAGCCCATCGGCGGCCGACCCGACAACACCCGCAACTGCCGTTGATCGACGAGGAATCCTCGCCACGACGAGGGCAGTTCGGCGAAGATTTCGCCCGAATAATACACGCCGCCGCGTACCGACATTGACGAATCGGCCCCGGCAAGGCTCACGAGCAAACATGCCTGCCAAGCGGTGGACCATTTCATCGCAGCACCTGTGCCCACCGCGCTTCCGGCGCGATCATGAATTCAACTGTGATAGGACGATATTTGGGTCCCAATCCGGACTCAGCCGTTTGATCTTCGCAAGGATTCTTTGGCGTTCGGCTTCGGTCGTCGCTTGAGCAAGTTTGGCCTTCAATTTCCGCATTTTCATCTTGCGATGGTAGCGCCGACGCAGTTCTTTCTTACGTTCAACCATCGTCAACCTTTCGTCCAAGTCTCTGTAGGATTCAACTCCCGATTATATCGTGAACCTTTGTCCGTGCCCAGATCGTGTCGGGCCGTATCAAATCGGGATGAGGTGGATAGACCAGACGATGTTCGGGTTCGGGGCGATACTGACCGTCGTGGCGGTAATCGGGCTGATCGCTTGGTGGCGATGGCAACGTCGACGCCGACCTGACCCATCGGCGCTCCGGGCCGAGTTCGCACGACTCCGTTCCACCTTGGAACGTGCTTTCTTCGAAAAGGCCTCCGCGTCCGGGAAACCTCGTGGGCTGCGATGGAAGTCGTGCGAATGGGGCGACGACTTGATCCTATTCCGTGATCGTCGAAGCCGACAGTGGTTGGCATTGTCTCCGGTGACGATCGCATTCGAGGCGATTCCCGGCAGCGATATGGAGGGGCTGCCGGCCGTGGGGAATTTGCGGTGCGGTTGGGGCATTTTCGTTTGGCAGCAGGGTTGGCACGCCACGGGTCAGACGCTCCTCAATCTCGGGGCCGACCAGTTGCGGCGAGAATTTGCCGGCCGCTACGAACTCTACGATTTGTCTCTGACGCCCGGAGGCGCCTGAGGGGAATCGTCTGAAAGGATGGTTCGCGCTTTCGACTTTCGTTGTCCCTCTTGGCGCGGTAAGAGTGAAACAAGATCTCGGCACGAGAAAGGGTCCAGGAGAGCTACGGGGATGACTCGGTTGTTTTTCATCAATGCTGCCGTGGCATCGTTTCTGTGGATGGGAGGCCTCGCCGCGCAAACCTCCTCGCCCACCATTCCCCCGACGCGCGTTCCCGAGACGCCCGAGCCGGACCTGGCTCCGAAAGATCGCTCGGCGGATCGACCGGAAGCCGTCAGGCCGGGTACTGCCGGCGCCTTGGTCGCGCCGGGGGTGGTGCCGACACCGCTTCCGAACGACGATCCACCGACGCCGGCGATTTCCATTCACATCTCAGCCCCCGCCGGCGCCAGCGCCGGGGCTGACGTCGAGTACAAAATCGTCGTGGAAAACCGCTCACAGGCCGACGGCCACCATGTCCGAGTGACGGCCAGCAAACCGACGGGGACGCAGTTATTCTCAATCGATCCGGCCACCCCCGACGAAGACAGCGCGAAATACTTGGCGTGGCGCTTGGGGACGATGAAGCCCGGCGATCGTCGCGTCATCAAAGTCGCTGCACGCCCCGCGCAAGATGGCCTGAGTGAGATCGAGTTCGTCGCTCGGGTCTATTTCGAGCACGGTCAGAAGGTGCGGACAGCGCTTCATCGGCCGCGCTTGGCCGTCCGCAAAATTTCGCCGCAGTTCGCCTTGGAAAATCAAGATGTGACTTGCCGACTCGTCGTGGAAAATACCGGCGTGGTCGATCTGGTGAATATCGAAATCCGTGAAGTGCTGGGCGAGGGGCTGACGCTCTTGGAGAACGGGCAGCCGACAGGGAACGAATTCGTGCAACGGATTCCGATCTTGGCTCCGAAGCAGTCACGCGAATTCACCTACGTTGTCCGCACGCAGAAGCGAGGACGATTGCAGAGTCAGATCGTCGCGGCCGCCGAACGCGGGGCGTCGACACAAGCCCGTTGGTCGATCGACGTGGGGCCATCGCCGCTCACTCTTCAAATGACCGGGCCGAAGAAGGTCTACCTGAATTATCCCGCGCCCTACGAGATCCAAGTGGAACACCTTGGGACCACGCCGCTCGATAATGTCTCGTTGGTGTTTGTGTTACAGAAGAACGTCAAGGTGGTTCGAGCGACGCCCGGGGCACAAACCTTCGGTGATCGGCTCCAGTGGGCAATACCTCGTCTGCTTCCGCGCGATCGTCGAACTTTTTCTGTTTGGCTTCAAAGCGAGTTGGCGGGGACGGTCCCGAGTTTTGCCCATCTCCTCTGGAGCGGGCCGAAACAAACGGCCGAGGCGGTCACGGAATTTCTGGGCGCCGCCGCCTTGCAATTGGACGTCCGTGAATCGAATGACCCGATCCGTGTCGGCGACAAGGTGCGTTACACTCTCACGGTCACGAATCGGGGGACCAAAGCCGCCACCGATGTTCGGCTGATTTGCCGCTACCCACTGACGCAATTCGCGATCGACCCTGACGGTTCGGACGGAAAGAGCGTGCCCGAGCCGCAAACCAACGCCCCAATCCAGGAAATCGGTCCTTTGACCATCGCCCCCGGGGCAACCGTCACCAAAACCATCACCTTAAAAGGTGTTGCCGCCGGCAAGGCAATCTTTCACGTCGAAATGGAATCCATCGAGCTGCCGTCGGGCAACGTCGTTCGCCAAGAGCCGACCACGATCACTCAATGACCCGAGCCGAACCTCGCCCGACGAAAACGCGACCGTCCCATCGCCTTGATTGAAGGGGAACATCTGCTCTCAGCTTGGGAGATACCCTTTTGACACCTGCCGGCAAACCACGGGGATCAGCAATTTCCTCGCTTCGGCACCAAAATGCTCTTGTCTGGGCAACGCCTATCGGCTATTGGATCGCCAAGGTGGGGGCGATATGTCCATTCTTCTGCGCGTCTGGGGATTGGCCCTGCTGGGCCTCGTTGCGACCGCGCTGCTGGGAACCGCGGCGGACACGCTGCGACCACGTGGCATCGAGCTCCTCCTCGACAACGATTCGTCCGTCTACTTCGATGGCACGATCCGTTCGTTCCTGAAATTGGACCAGCGGATTTCCTGGTCGGGAGCGGAATCGACGTTTGCGGCCGAGGCCGTTCTCAGACCCCGGTTGGAAAGGCGAGGTGAGTGGGGAACCTGGCGGGCCCGGGGCGAGTTCTTCTTGAATCAGCCGATGGGCACCCTCTTGAGTGATCCCGTCCGCGATTTGTACCGCGAGGCGTTGGAGACTCGACCATTCGACATTTTTCAGTTGTCGCTCGAGTATGAGTCGGAGAACTGGCGGATCCGCCTCGGTCGTATCAGGACTCCTTTGGGCCACTACCCCGTCCCCCTCCTCACCAATGCGTTGGTCGATGCGCCGTTCCTGCGCACCGAAGTCCTGGGCTTTACCGAAACGGGGATGTTCGTTCGGTGGCGGCCGGGCCTCTGGTCGTTTGATCTGGGATTGTCAAACGGAGAATCCAATCTCGACACCAATTCGACCAAAGCTTTGGTTGCTCGAACCGGGTTGGAATGGCGTTCGCTTCGTTTCGGGATTTGGCTCAAGGCGCACGATGGTGCCGGGTCGGAACAGCAGAAAAAATTTGGAAGCGTCTATGGGGTTGATACGTCCGTCCAATTCCGCCGCTGGACGATCTACGCCGAGGGCAGCCTGGATGAACATGGGCTATACCGGGGCGATGCCGATCCGCAGACGCTTCGCCCTTTAAGTTTCTATCATCGCGAGGTGTATCGGGGCCGGCGTGCTCCGGTCTGGGGCGGCGGATTTCACATCGGAGCGATGCTAACGTTCGCGGACTTCTGGATCGACTGGAATTATGGAGTCTATTGGCCGGAACCGATCGGCGTGCCGAGCCATGACGAACCGATCAAACGTGCCTTAATCAAAATGACCTGGAATGTGGCACGTCACTTCGACGTTTACGCGTTGGCAATTGCCGAGAATAGCCGGCCCCAGCGCTTCTTGGAGCTCTACAACAACTCGCCGCGCGCCGTGCTTCTCGGGGTGAAAGTCGAATTTTGAGTCCCGAGCAAAAAACGCCGTCTTCACTTGACCTCGGGCGTCAGGTTTCCCGCCGAATGCACCACTCCGTCAGGTCCGACAGAACGTCACGAAACTCGGAATCCGGAAGAAGATCGAGGTTGGAACGAGCTTGGGCGGCGAACTGCTCGGCACGATGTCGGGCGTACGTTAGTGACCCGCTCTTCCGAAGCAGCGACAGCAAGTCGCCGGTCGCATCGGGCGTGCGGGTGATGAGGGAACGCAAACGCTCCGCGTCGGACGCCGACAACTCTCGGAGGGCGTGAATGAGAGGCAGGGTCATTTTTTGCTGATCCAAGTCAGTGCCGAGCGTCTTGCCCGTCGCCTCCTCGAGCCCGGTCAGATCCAACAGGTCGTCGGCGATCTGGAACGCCATCCCAAGATACCGACCATACTCCGCCAGACGTTCGACGGTGTCGGTCGGTGCGTTGGCATAAAGGGCGCCCAAGCGGCAACAGCATGAGGTCAACTCGGCGGTCTTCCCGTCAATGATGTCGAAATAGTCGGCCTCCGATAGTGACAGATTGCCACTTTGCGAAACTTGATGCAATTCCCCTTCGCAAACTCGGTTCGTGGCTTCACCAATCAAGGCACACGCCCGCGCGTCCACGGTGCTGGTCAGGTGAAACGCCTGGGAGAACAGCATATCACCCAGCAAAACGCTGGTCGGATTCCCCCAGCCGGCATTGATGGTGACCACGTGCCGACGAAGACTCGCTCCGTCCAGCACGTCATCATGGACGAGCGTGGCGGTGTGAATCATTTCAACGGCGGCCGCCAAAACGTGGTGGGCAGGTTCGACAGAACCTGATGCTCTGGCGCTCAGCAGCACGAGAGCCGGTCGCAGCCTTTTCCCTCGGTAGTGCTGCAAATGGGCGGTTAGTCGAGCGACATGAGGTTTGGCACTGTGCAACTTCCGGCTCAGAATTCGCTCGACTTCCGCCAGATCAGGACCGAGCAAAAGACTCAGGCGACCGACGGTTTTCAGCGAGCCGTTCTTGGCCGGTTGTGCAACTCCCATCACGTCCTCCACCCAACGGCCGCAGCCACCGAGCCGATCGGGGTTCAAATGAGCCAATTTTGGTTGCATCCTATGCGAATGTCATGTCCTGCCAAGTCGAACAGGGTTGCTGACGTTCTCACGGACGCACACGCACTGCCCGGAACTCACGACTCCACGGGTGAAGCGGATTCGGTCGACGCAGGCTCTGCCCGACGGTAGTGCCCGCTCCGACCGCCCGCTTTCTCCTCCAGCCGCACCCACTCGATGACCATGCCTCGATCGGCCGCCTTGCACATGTCGTAAACGGTGAGCGCGGCCACACTCGCGGCCGTCAAGGCTTCCATCTCGACACCCGTCCGGGCCACGACTCGAACCTCCGCGACAATCCGGAGGCAATGATCATCTTCCCACTCGAAGTCGACCTGAACCGAGGTCAACGGAAGAGGGTGACACAACGGGATCAAGTCGGGTGTTCGTTTGGCGGCCATGATGCCCGCCAGTCGGGCAACTTCCAGCACATCACCTTTACTCACGTTCCGATCACGAATCAGCCGGGAGGTCGTCGCCGCCATCCGTACCTTCGCCGAGGCCTTCGCCCAACGCTCGGTCTCAGCTTTCGGGGTCGTATCGACCATCCGACTTGCCCCATGCTCGTCGAAATGACTCAGGTTCGACATCCGAGTTCCCTCAACGACTTCGACGGCACTGCGCTAACCGGACCTGATCGCTCCGATTAACCTCCGGTCGGGATATAAGGATCACCGAGAACGGCAATTCTACAACAAAGATCAGAACCGGCTTGAGTCGGTGCGGGGTGAAGAGAACAACTCGGGTCCCGTTGTTGCCCCCGACGTGACAGGGGGGCCGCTCATGGGTTTTCCGGGACGAGATCGTAGATTATGGCGGTGTCATCACTTGCGCCCGCGGCCACCAGCGTCCCGTCGGGTGAGACGGCCAACGAGCAAATGAGCGGTTGCTCCAGTCTCCAAGTGTGGGTGGTGACCCCCTCAATCCAATTCCACAAGGTGACTCGTCCCCCGTCGCAAGCGCTGAGGAGCAGATTCCTTTGGGCAGGAACAAAAGTTACCGGCCGACGCCTTTCAACCCTCGCAGGACGGCTTTTGGTGAGGAAGTTCGCATGGCGAATGACCAGACTCAAATGATGCGATCCACGCCCGCCGTTGCCAACCATGGGCCGTCGGCGGAGAAGGAAATCGCGGTCACGGCTCCGTGATGGCCCTGGAGGACGGCGACTTTTTGGGCGGCAATGGTCGCGGATTCCATCTCTCGATCATCGAATGATATCTCTCTCCCGGTTAGTGACGAGGCCGTCACGATCGTAACGACCGCCTCCTTGTTGCATTTAGTGAGTTGTTGAGGATCGCTTCCTGGATCGACCTCGACCGGGAACAACCGTGTTTTCTCTTCAGGAAGGACAAATGTTTCGATGGAAGGCTTACCATCGTGGGAGTTGCCGATGTCTCGTCGGAGACGCTTGCGACTTTCTCCAAAGCGTCGATCAACTCCGAAGGGTTCTGAAACCGATCGGCGGGGGATTTCGACATGAGTCGGCGAATGATGTGGAGCAGGTCGGTGGGGACATCCCGACGATACCGTTCGATCGGCTCCAGCTCCGCGTGCTGATGCTTCAACAGCTTCTCTATCACCGAACTGCCGGGAAACGGGACCCGCCCGGTCAGAAGGAAGTACATCGTTCCGCCGAGACTGTACAGATCCGCTCGGATATCGACGGAACTGGCATCGAGAGCCTGCTCCGGAGCAATGAAATCCGGAGTGCCGATCATCGCTCCTGCACGGGTTATGGACGCTTGCGTGTCGACGACCTCGGCCGTTCGCGCCAGACCCATATCGAGGATTTTGATCGTGCCGAACTTGGAGCCGGAGGGCGTCGCCGACTGGTTTCCCCTCGGTCTCCCATCGGCCAGGTCGGGATCGACGACCAGCAAATTGCTGGGCTTGATGTCACGGTGGACGAAACCCGCTTTCCAGGCATGCTGCAATCCCAGGGCGGTTTGCCTCGCGTAATCTCGCACCGCCTACCCGGAGAGAGGCCCCCATTCGCGAACCAAACGTTCCAAATCGGGACCGTTCACGTACTCCAGCACAATAAACGGTGCGCCGTTCCGGTCATCCGCATCGAAAATCGAGACGATGTTGGGATGGCTCAGACGGGCTACCGCCATCGCCTCCCGCTTGAAGCGTCCTTGGGCTCGGGGACTGTTGCGGATGATTTCTTCCTTGATGACTTTGATGGCGACCGACCGATTCAATCGTTTTTGCCACGCTTTGTACACTTGTCCCATGCCGCCCGAGCCGATCGGCGCGAGGATTTGGTAACCTCCGATGACGAGTTCATGGGCGCGTCCCAGCAGCGCCATCTCGGCTTGGTACGATGTCAACCAATCTCTCTGAACCAAGGCATAAGTCAACTCCTGAGGGTCCCCGGAGAGCGCGGGAAGGATTTCCGACCGCACCTTAGCGAGTTGCACGGGCCTCAGCAGGCCGACGACTTGCAGGATGTCGGCAAGTTCCCGATCGGTGGTGGGCGGCGTGACCAATAAACAGTCGATTTCTGACTCTGTCACGTATGGCGTTACAGTGTGTCAGCCATACGTCGAGAATGGCGTGCAAGCAAGAAATGAGAGCCGGGCGAGCTGTCCGACAAATCTCGCCCGGCTCCGGTGAGGGTGGACCAGTCTCTACTTCGCTTTCAGCTCTGCCTCGATGGCGGCAATCACCTTCGGATCATCCGGTCGGACTCGCGGGGCGAACCGGGCGACCACTTCCCCTTTTCGATTGACCAAGAACTTCTCGAAGTTCCAGGTGATCGGACCGCGGAATTTCTCCGGCCCCTCCTCCGTCAGATATTGATACAGGGGAGTGATGCCCTTGCCCTTCACGACGACTTTCGACATCATTGGGAACTTGACGTGGTATTTGGACGAGCAGAACTCCTTGATCTCCGCGTCGCTGCCCGGCTCTTGCTGGCCGAATTCGTTCGCCGGGACGCCGATGATGACCAAACCGTCCTTTTCATAACGGTCATACAGCTTTTGCAGCGCTTCATACTGTGGGGTCAGACCGCATTGGCTGGCCACGTTGACGAACAGGACCACTTTGCCTTGGAATTGAGCTAAGTCCACTTCCTGGCCGTCGATATTCTTCATTTTGAACTTCAAGGCAGGTCCCACGGGAGCTCCTCCTTTTTTCTCGTCGGCAGGTGAAGCGACCGCGACAAACAACGCGACGCTGAGAACGAGCAACCGTTTCATGATAGCTCCTTGCATGCGACAAAACTGGGGGTGGTCGAGTGAAGTTGTCCTCGCTGAGGCGGGGCACTCCAAGTACAGCCTAGACATCCGCCGCGTGCGGATCAAGGTACGCGATCAACTGGGAGATGTCTCTCGATCAATTCAAGCTGAAATCGGGCGGGAATTTCCGCGATCGAGGAGCCGCTGCCCCCAACGGCGTCAGCGAACGCAAGGTGCTGATTAACGCTGTCGCCCGCACTGCGACATCCGGCTCTGACAGCAACGCTTGCTTGGTGGATAACTCGAAGGGAAGTTGATAGCTCAAGCAATCGCATAATGCCCCCAAGGGCATCTCTCCCTCGAACATTTCTCGTAACGATTGCTGACCTCCCCCGGGTTCGATGAAGCGTGGCAAGATCAAGTCGGCGAGCTGCTGCCGCAATTGCCGCGATTCTCCCACCGGCATGATGATCTCGTCCGGCATGAGATGGGCTCGGGCCACGCGGTAGGGGCGATCCGTGGGCAGCTCTTCCACGATCCGTACACGGGCCAAACCCCGCACCAACAAGAGAAATCGACCGTCGGACAGGCATTTCTCGGCCACGATTCGGCACAGACAGCCCACGGGGAAGATGGCCGGCAGAAGGTCGGATGGTTCCATGAGTTCGGGCCGCAGCAAACACAGGGCAAGCAGCCGATCGTCTTGCAGAGCATCGATGGTCATTTGCCGATAACGTGGCTCGAAAATGTGCAGCGGCTGAACGACATGGGGAAACATGACCAGGTTCGGCAAAGGAAACAGTCTCGCCGTCCCGCTGAAGTTCTCCAGTGCCCAAGCGTCGTCATTCATGGCCACGACTCAATCGGTGTCCCCGAGGAAATCTTCCGGGTTCGGCCAAGTTGGGGGCGACGGGACTAATTCGATCCGCACCTGAACATCCGCGTCGCCTCGGAATTGAGCGATCGATGACTCGCCGCCTGCCTTGGCGAAGCACTGTTCCATTTGTTGCCAAAAACGGGTGCGATCCAACCCCCACCATAATTCCGGATAGCCGTCCATGTAATTCCGAGCCGAGGCAAAAAGTTTCTTCGCTCCGCGGTCGTTTCCGGTGTCCCGATGGTGCAGCGCGACGGCAGCTTGAATCAAGCCTTGAACAAAACGTCGATTGTCCCCCACGTCGGCCGACAACCAAAGCGACTCCCAAACTTCGTGGGCCTCGAAAAACTCGCCTCGGTTGAAGAGAACGACCCCGGCGAGATAGCGTGGATCGTAGGGCGTTGCTGGAGTCGTCATGACATCATTGTAGCGGCGACATGAACTCATGGGGGTTGGCCGCGAGGAAACGAGACAGGCCGCGGCCACAGACCATCGCAACCGTTGGGGGAATCGAGTAAGATTTTCCCATGGCATTTCTTGGGGTGGAGGTGGCCTGTTGTTCGCTCGTTCGCCGACTTCGTTGAGCAACATGGCGGCGCTGTGTCATGCGTTCCGGGTCGGGCACAATGCCGGTTTGTCGCTGGTCGAAATTTTCCAGCAACAAGCCCGCAAGGGGCCGCTCGCGGCTCGCCCGCTGATCTCCCGGGTGGCTGAGCGATTGGAGCAGGGGGTGTCTCTCGAGGACGCACTCAAGGCCGAAGGATCCGCCTTCCCCCCTCTGTTTGTGAGCATGGCCACTGTCGGCGAGCAAACGGGAAATCTGCCGGAAGTTTTTCACGAACTCGAGAAATATTACCGTGCCCAGTTGACGCTGTGGCGCGAATTTATCGCCCACAGTGTCTGGCCGATGATTCAGCTCATCGCCGCCATCGTTGTGATCACGTTGATGATCTTGATCCTGGGTTGGTTGAGCAACAACCCGGACCGTGCGTTCGATCCCTTGGGATTCGGGGTCGGACCGGTCGGCGCCGTTAAGTTCCTGTTGAGTGTCGCGATCTTCTTCGGTTCGCTGGGGCTGATTTATTGGGTGGCGACTCGGGCCATGGGGCAGAAGGTCGCGGTTCACCGGCTTTTGCTCCAGGTTCCTGTCATTGGTCCGTGCCTCCAGGCCGTCGCGCTTTCTCGGTTGGCTCGAGCGCTCAAACTGACGATGGATAGCTCGTTGGCTGCTCACCGAGCCGTGCAACGTAGTCTTCTGGTCAGCGGAAACAGTGCTTACGAAGCGTGTGCCGACGCTGTCGCCGCGCAAATCAAGCGTGGCCGGGAAATTGCCGAAGTGCTGCGTGAATGCGATTTATTTCCGGAGGAATTCCTCCAAGCGATTCACACCGGCGAACAAACCGGCGAGTTGCCCGAGGTGATGGGTCGGCAGGCCGACTACTATCAGGAAGAAGCCGGCCGTCGGATGCGAACACTGACCATTGTCGCCAGTTTTCTTGTCTGGCTGTTTGTCGCAGCGCTGATTATCTGGGCGATCTTCCGAATCGCGTTGTCGATTTTCGGCGTCTACGAAGACGCGATGCGCGGCCTGTGAGACCGCTTGGATCCTCAGGAGGGGCTGACCGCCGAGTCACGCAATCCCACGGTGCGGAGAAGTTTGTCGGTTTCGCGGTAAGCTTCCTGCACCCAGTCGACGATGCGATCCGGCTCGGGCGAATACTCCAACTCGATGCTGATACTGCCGGGGATCGCCAATGCTTTGATCTCTTGCAAATAGGGCAGGAAATCGACAACGCCTCGGCCCGGAGGCAGATCGCCATGCTTTTTCCCATCGCAGTCGCTGAGGTGCACATGGATGGCCTTTCCCTTGAGGCGACGCAATTCAACAGCGGGGACACGCGCCAAATGCAAATGGGAGATGTCGATATTTGCTCGCACCGCCGGGTGATCGACATCATTCAAAAATCGCTCCATCGAGTCGATACTGTTCAACAGCGACAACGGAAACGGTTCTAATTCGAGTGCGATTTGTAGGTCCCGGCGAGCGGCCTCGTCTCCGAGTTGCCGGCAATTCGCCACCGCGGTTTTCCACTGTTCCTCGGGGGGGATCACTTCCTGGTTCCAGATGTATTCGCCCAAGACCAGTAATAAGTTTTTGGCCTCCAGTTCGTAGCACAGATCGAGATAGGCTTGGCACCGCTGGAGATGGAAGCGCTGGACCGAGGGGTTGAAGTCGACCAGCCCGACGGCCACACAGGCGACACTGACCACGGGCAATCCCAGCCGGGCGCATTCAGTGCGGATCAACCGCCGCTCGCGAATGTCGAGATCCAAAGGATCCGCAAAGATGTCGATGGTGTCGAAGCCGATTTGCTTGGTCATTTGGATGCCGTAGGCGGTTCCCCGACCCGACTGAACCCAGGCAGAGTTGATCAGGCCCAACTTCATGGCGCGGTCTCCGGTGCGACGAGGGACGAGGAGGGTGCGTCCGTTACCTCTTGTATAAGTCCAAATCGGGTTTCCCAGTCAGAAGAGCGAACAAATCACGGATTTGCTCGAAACCCGAGCGGAGCAGGAAGGTCGAACGACGACCGTAACCTTTGGTCCCGAGGATGAAGAAATTTGGCTCGGTGGTTTTCAGGACGGCGGGACCACCCGGAGTTGCCGTTAAACAATCGCCTCGCGGTTGTTTCAGCAACGATGCCGCCAAGGCCATCGGACCTTCCGTCGCGTAGCACAGGTGGATTTGCAATTCCCGAGACAACGTCAGATCGGGCATGTAGCCGACATTCGCGATCAAGCGGTCGGCCTCCCAAATACGCTCTCGGCCGGCGCTTCGCGTGACGACGCGAAACGCCTGTTGGTTGAATTCAATCGCTTCGACCGTGGTCCCCGCGTGGAACTCGACATTTCCGTCACCTCGGGCCGCCAGATTGTTGGCCCGCGCGGCGAGGCGGTCTCGTTCGCGCAGTGGGTCATTTGGAATTCGCACCAGCGGCTGATGCCTGGCTCCGCGCGCCAACCACACGACCCAAGTCTCCGGGTGGGATTCGGCTAACGTGGACAACAGGCAAGCGGTGGTGGCGGCCGAATAGCCGGAACCGATCAGAACGACGCTCTTACCGGCGTAATGATGACGCCGGGTTCCAAGAATGTCGTCCAACCAGTACGAAATGTGCTGTTGGCTGGCGAGTTCGCCCATCGCGGGAATGCCTCCATTGCCGAGCCAACGGTGGTTGGCGTAGGTTCCGGTGCAGTCCAGCACGATGTCTGCCTCGTCGATTCGTTCTGTTTGCCCTTGTCGAAGCAACAAGCGGAAACGGCGTTCGTCCCGTGGATACTCCGGGGGCAGGTCGGATTTGCAGCAGCCCGCGCGGCTGATCATCAAGACGGCGGTCTCGGTCCGGATGCAATCCCGAAGGGACGGCGACGAGGCTAAGGGAGCCAAATAACGCTCCACATGCTCATGGCCGGTGAGGAGGTCGTGGTCGGCCGGCAACTCGTACGACGTGAGTTCGGCACGTCCCAAGGGCGTGCTGTTCATCCCGAACGGGGTGAACAAGCGGATGTGCCCCCAACTCCGCCAATAGTGAGCCACTTGACCCCGCTCGTAGACGGTGACATCAAAACCCAGTCGCCGGGCATACAGCGCTGCTTCCAGACCAATCGGCCCGGCTCCGACGATGACCAGACGACGTGACTCCGTTCGATTCATGCGTCGAATTCGCTCTCGGAAAAGCCGTGGGGTTCACAGCCGGTTCCGTCAGGCGGCGGACCAGTGCAGGATTTCCCCTTTGCCAAGTGAGACCAAATCGCCGCAATATCGTCGGAACGAGCCGGGGAATTCGCGCCGGGCCGGCGAAAAGCCCCAGCGCCGGAGTTGTTGCAGATATACGTCGATGAAGACGGGGCGATAGTCACAGGCCCACCGGAACGACGGCAGCAACGGCGGACAGGGGCCGAACAGGGCCAACGTGCCGCGTTTC
>CAKZUU010000102.1 GCA_937922175.1 uncultured Gemmataceae bacterium | reverse complement strand
GAATTCACCGCTCCCGCCTGTGTTGTCATCAAACACAACAATCCCTGCGGTGCAGCGACAGCCGAACTTTTGCCCGATGCCTTCGAGCGCGCCTACGACGGTGATCCGCTGAGCGCCTTCGGGGGAATCCTCGGATTCAACCGCGAACTGGATGAAGCGACCGCCGAACGGATCACCGATCCGTCACGGTCACGATTTCTCGAATGCATCGTGGCCCCCTCGTTTCACGATCGGGCCGTCGCGCTGTTGACCGAACGGCCCAAATGGGGCAAGAATCTCCGACTGGTGGCCGCCCTTCCTATGAGTTCGCACCCCGATGACATCGAGGTTCGCCGAATCAGTGGCGGCCTGTTGGTCCAGACACGCGATCTTCCCTCGGAGGACTGGAAGCAGATTCGTTGTGTGACTCAACGTCGGCCGACCGAGCAGGAGCAGGCCGATTTGCGCTTTGCCTGGAAGGTTTGCAAACATGTCAAGAGCAACGCGATTGTCCTGGCCAAAGAGGGTCAAGTCGTGGGGGTAGGAGCTGGGCAAACCAGCCGGGTCGACGCCGTGCGCATTGCGGTGCAAAAAGCGGGCGAACGTGCCCGAGGATCGGTCTTGGCCTCGGATGCGTTTTTCCCGTTTTCTGACAATGTGGAGGAAGCCGCGAAAGCCGGAGTGACGGCGATTGTGCAGCCCGGGGGATCGGTCCGCGATGCCGATTCCATTGCCGCCTGCGACAAGTATGGTTTGACGATGGTTTTCACCGGGATACGGCATTTTCGTCATTGAGACCGCCCGCTGTCGGCATCGAAATCCGAGCCACCCGCGATGCTGGTCAATTCACGATTGGTGACGAAGGGTGTACAACAGCACCATCGTTTCGCTGTCGTCCCGGGGTTTGGTTCTGCTGCCCGCTTTGAGGTAAGCCTCATGAATCGAGCCATTATCGCGACGGTGGCCCTTCACGCTGCCACCGCTTGGGCCCATGACTCGTGGGTGGTCTACGAAGGCCGAGAAGGTCCGGGGAAAGGCAAACGGATTGTGCTCGTCAGCGGTGATGAAGAGTACCGCTCGGAAGAGACCCTGCCGCAATTGGGCAAGATCCTCGCCCAGCATCATGGTTTCCGCTGCACGGTCTTGTTTGCCATCGACCCGAAAGACGGAACGATTAACCCCAATGTGACGAACAATATCCCTGGCCTGGAAGCTCTGAAGTCGGCCGATCTGATGATTATTTTCACTCGCTTCCGCAACTTGCCGGACGAGCAAATGCAACATCTGGTCGATTACATCGAGTCGGGCCGGCCGATCATCGGTTTGCGAACCGCGACCCATGCGTTCAACCTGGATGCGAAATCGCGCTGGCGGAAATACACCTGGAACCACGGCGAACCTTGGCCCGGCGGCTTCGGTAAGCAGGTCCTCGGTGAAACGTGGGTGAGCCATCACGGTCACCACGGAAAGCAAAGTTGCCGCGGCATCATTCCCCCGCAAAGCGCCCACCACCCCATCCTGCGTGGCATCGCTTCCGGCGACATCTGGGGCCCCACCGATGTTTACGGCATTCGCCTGCCTCTCCCGGGTGACAGTCAGCCTCTCGTCCTCGGTGCTGTCTTGACCGGCATGAAACCTACAGATGAGCCTGTCAAGGGGAAGCAAAACGACCCGATGATGCCCATTGCCTGGACCAGGTCCTACACCGGCGCCGCGGGCAAAGCAGCTCGCGTTTTCACAACCACGATGGGAGCTTCACAAGATTTCGCCAACGAGGGGCTTCGGCGGCTGCTCGTGAATGCCGTCTACTGGACCTTGAACATGGAAGACCAGATCCCGCCGCAGGGCACGAAAGTGGATCTCGTCGGCACATACGACCCCTCGCCCTTCGCCTTCAACGGCTTCCGCAAAGGCGTCAAGCCTTCCGACCACGCTTGGCGACCCGATTGAAACGCGAACTCGCCCGGATGAGCGACGCACGATGATGGGGCAGGCCCGGCTGGTTTTGGTCATGATGGCGGGATGTTTCGGCCTCATCGCCGCCTCTCCTTGGTTCGCCCTTACTCCTCTCGCGCCGCCGATCGCACCTCCGGTCGGCGTTTCCGGCGTGGTATTTGATGAGGTGGGCCCCTGCTCGGGAGCGCGGGCACGCTGGGCCGGAGGAGGGAACGGCGATTGGACTGACCACGAGGGTCGCTTTTTCCTTCCATCGACGCACCCGGTGAAGGGTAACCGCATCGTCACGGCGTGGAAGCCGGGCTATTTCATCGCCTCATCTCAGGCCGATGCCGATCCGTTGACCCTGCTTTTGCGTCCCTTGCCCCGGGATGATCATGCCGATTATCGTTGGATCGATCCAACGCCGGATACCGAAGCCTTTAGCTGCGGCAATTGTCATCCCGGTATTTACACGGAGTGGAACGAGTCGGCTCACGGTCCGCATCGGCGCACGTTCCAACGCATCTTTCATGATCTGGAGCGTGATCAGCCGGAGCGCAGTGCCGTCTGTCTGTCGTGTCATGATCCGGCCCCTCTTCAGCCCAGCACCGACCTTTTGACTCGTTCCCCGACCAGCGGTGTTCACTGCGATTTCTGTCACAAAGTTTTCGATGCCGATTCGGAGCAAATTGGTTTGACCCACGGCCGATTCGGTCTCGATCTTCGTCGGCCGACGCAGGGTCAGGTGATCTTCGGGCCTTGGATCGACTCGCCTCGCGCTGAGAACTCTTACTCCCCCATTCAGCGATCGAGTCGCCTGTGCGCTTCCTGCCATGAGGGAGTCGTCTTCGGCCTTCGAGTGTACGAAACCTGGACGGAATGGCAGACCAGCCCAGCGGCACTCGAGGGAATTCAGTGTCAGGATTGTCATATGAAACCCACCGGCCAGATGGACAATGTCGCCCCCCACCACGGCGGCCTCCACCGCGACCCGGGCACCGTTGCCCAACATCGCTTTTTCGCAGGCGGTCATCGGGAGATGCTGCGGCAAGCCTTGCGCCTCAGTCTTCGACTCCAGGACAACTCACTCTTCGTCGAAGTTGAGGCTCGACATGTGGGTCATTTCCTCCCGACTGGGTTTCCGGACCGCCATTTGACTTTGGTCGTGAAATGGTACGACTCGGCGAAGCGATTGCGAGCCGAACAGCATCAAATCATGGCAAAGCGACTAGCCGATGCTCAAGGTCGCAGCCCCGTGTCCTTCTGGCTCGCGACAACGATCGAAGCGGACACACGCCTGAAACCCCATCAGCCGCAAACCTGGCGCTTCGACGTGCCGCCAGGTGAGACGGCGGAGGTTGCCGCGGAACTCATCTACCGGAGAACCTGGCCTCAACTAACTTCAGGCCGACCCATCAACGACGAGGCATGGATTGTCCATCGCGCCGTCCTGCCTGTCCGGGTCGCTCGCCGCTGAGGCATGCCCCTCCTCGATGTCACCGGCCCTTGGTGAGACACTTGACGGCTGGAGACGTGAATCTATGATGGAGAAGGCACCTGCCGAAGTGGCGGAATTGGCAGACGCGCCAGCTTCAGGAGCTGGTTCCCGTTCAGGGAGTGGAGGTTCAAGTCCTCTCTTCGGCACTTCCCGACACGTCCAGGTGCGTTTTCTGTTCAGGTGATCGGGCCTCCCCGCCGATCGGCTCTCACATAGGCTCCTCGAATTGAAGCAAGGCACTGTCGGTGTACGAGGCGGCTGCGTCGATCGGCTCCAAGTGCAACGTGAGTTCCAACCCGGGCATACGTTCAGCGACGGCCTGTTCAATCCTCTCCACCAATTCGTGCCCACGCGCCACTGACCAATCGCCCGGCACTAGGAGGTGACAATCGGCGAACCGCCGAGTACCGGCCCGGCGAGTCCGCACGGCGTGAAAGGTCGTCCCGGGTTCGAGCAAAGCCGTGATGATCGCGCGAAGTTGGACCAACTCCTCTGCGGACAAGGCGTGATCCATCAAGCCATTGAACGAGCGGCGGAGCAGGCTGTAGGCCGTCCCGAGGATGTGCAGCGCCATCCCCACGGCGAAAATAGGGTCGATCCAATGCCAGTCCGTCAACAGGACGAGTCCCAAGCCCCCGAGAACCGCCACCGAGGTCCAAACATCGGTCATGAGATGTTGGCCGTCGGCCTCGAGGACGATGGAGTGATGTTTTCGACCGACGTAAAGCAAGTAGCGCGCGGTGGCCAGATTAACCAGCAACGCCAGGCCGGCGACCACCAAGCCGATGCCCAGCGACTCGAGCGGGACGGGTGAAATCAGACGGAACACGGCGGCACGGAGGATGCCCAAAGCAGCCAGGGCGATCAGCACTCCCTCAAGCCCGCTGGAGAAATACTCGATCTTTTCATGGCCATAAGTGTGCGTGGAATCGACGGGCCGAGCTGCGTAGCGCAACGAGAAATATGCGGTCAGAGCCGCCAGTAGGTTGATTCCCGATTCCAAAGCATCGGAGAGCAGCCCGACGGAGTCTGTCGTATACCAAGCGAGCGTCTTCAGGCAGAGGGTGAAGAGTGCTGCCGCGATCGACCAGTACACGACCCGATGTAAGCGTTTCACCGCGGGTTCAGCTCGCTCAGTCGGCGCTGGGCCTCCTGACGTCGGCTCGGACTCGGGTCGTGTTCGATCACCTGACGATACCATTCGATGGCCCGGGCTCGGTCACGCAAATCTCGATCGTAGATCCGCGCGACTCTCAGCCGGGCGTCGGATCGTGTCGCGGGATCCCAGAGAACGCAACGTTCATAATAAGCAGCGGCTCGCTCAAACTGGCGGAAGGCCCGACTTTCGTATAGCTCGCCTAAAGCATAGGCCGCCTCTACGATTCGTGTACTGTCCGGAAACCGCGTCAACAAGTCCTGGAGAAGCAATTCGGCACGTCGTTGATTGTCCTGATACTCAGGCCCGACTCCGCGATCCTTGAGGGACATCGCCCAGCGGTACAATTCATTCGCTTCGGCGATCTCCCGGGTCGGTCGCAGCGAGGCGCTCGGCAGATCCAGATCCAAGCGGTACACCGGATGAGACCCGCGAGAAAATCCGCGCAACTCCTCCTCGACCCAGCGGGCTTTACGACTGTCGCCGACTTGTCGGTAATGTTGGAGCAGATCGCGTAGGGAAGCTAAATACTCTTTCCGGGCTGCCAATACCCGTTGAACGCAGGCGATCTCATCTTCAGATTTCGGGCTTTTCGACGAACCGTCATTGGAATTGCTCGGAACACGGGGGCTACCCAGTTGACTCCCCAAAGGCGGTAACGGTGGGACCGCTGGATGGATCGACGGCTGTCGAGCCGGCGGGGGACTTGTTCCTCCGGGTTTCGCACCGCCGCCCGCACCGACCGGTGGAAGCTCCGGAACCTGAGCCGCGACCCAGGTCCATTCGAGAAACGTCGCGAAAAGGAAGCAAAGAGACCATCCGCGAATTGACATGAGGGAATCCCTTCCCGGAGTCGACAAAAGATCGACCAGCGTCAACTCTGCTTTTCTTGGCTGACGTACTTGGGATACTCGGCCGAACTTCCGCCTCCGACACGTGCCCCGTCCATCCGACCAAAAATCATGCGACCGGCTGGCGTCTGCAACACACTGGTCACGACGATCGTTACCTCCGTTCCGATGCTTCCGCGTCCGCCCTCAACGACGACCATCGTCCCATCGTCCAAATAGCCGACGCCTTGCCCGACCTGATCACCGGCTTTGACCAGTCGGACAGTCAAAGCTTCGCCGGGGAGAGCCACCGTCTTCAGTGAGTTTGCCACTTCGTTCAAATTGATGACTTCCACACCCTGCAATTGAGCGATCTTGTTCAAGTTGAAATCGTTCGTGACGACCCGAGCACCGACGGAGCGAGCAAAGACCACCAGCCGCTCATCCACCCGCTGGATGTCGCGCAACTCGGGGAGATTCGCCTCGTGGATTTGCAACTCCACCTTGGGATTTGTCTGCATGCGTTTCAAGACGTCCAAGCCGCGGCGGCCTCGGTTGCGTTTCAGTTTGTCCGAACTATCCGCGATGCCTTGCAATTCCTGCAACACGAAGCGTGGCACGATCATCTTGCTATCGATGATCCGCGTATCGCACAAATCGGCGATTCGCCCATCAATGATGACGCTGGTATCCAACACCAACGGCCGGTTTCCCTTGACTTGCTTGGAAAACTCCACGTAAGGGATGATGAAGCGAAACTCATCTTTCGTCTGCAACAGGGTCGAGGTGACCACGTAACAAAAGATGGTCGTGATGACGACCTGCACGCCGCGAATCAAAAGTTGTGGATCGCGGATCGATTCGGTTGGGATAAAAGGTTTGATCGCTTCGGAGAAGAGCGTCCCGAGGAGCAAGCCGAGCAGTAAGCCGAAGTAAATGGCGGACAAGGTGGTGATCTGCTTGTTGCGGAGGGCAATATCAGCAGCGATGATCAGCGTTCCGATCAGGAGGACGAGCAAAAACGCCCCTAACCCTAACCAGAACCCGTCCGGCAAGACGTAGTTGAAGGCCAAAATAGCGACGCCGATCATCATGGCGCCGAAAAAACCACGCAGGATCCAAAGTATCATGAACGAAGGCTCCGTGATGATCAAAACCAGGCCGGATCGGCTCAGGAAGTAAGATGGCCCCTCGGTCGGGGGATCCCGAAAGATACGTTCCGGGAGGCGCTTCCTTCGCGCCTGCGGTCATGCTTCTCGCTAGCCGTATCTTACACGTCGGGCAACGGGTGGAACAGCCGAAGATACTCTTGTTGGGCAAATCGATCCGTCATCCCTGCCAAATAATCGCCCACGATTCGCGGCAGGGTGTCTCCCTCCCGCCGGCGAACAAAATGATCGGGCAGCAATTCCGGGTGGCGGCAAAATTCCGCAAACAACGCGCGTAACACGCGGCAACCCTTATATTTCATTCGCACCACCCGATAGTTCCGATAGACCCGATCATGCAAGAACGCTTCCAGCCGTTCCTTCATCGGACGCAACTCGGGGCTGCACTGGACCAAAATCCCCGGAGCGTGGCGGACGTCGTCAACGGATGTGATTCGGTGCCGCTTGAGTTCGCCGAGGGTATGGGCGACCATATCGCGCACTTGCCAGTCGATCAGATGGCGAATGACTCCGGTGCGGAACAGTTCGTCATTGATCCCCGGGCGATACACCTCCGCCGCCGCTTTCCTCCAGATTTCTAGACCGTCCAAGTCGCTCAGCCGAATCAACCCCAGTCCCAGCGCGTCGTCGATGTCATGGGTGTCGTAAGTCAGACTGTCGGTCGCATCGACAACCTGGGCCTCTAACAACGGTTGACCCACCTGCACGTACTCGCGAGCTTCGGGAGCATCGGGTTTTTGGGCATGCTGGGCAAATGCCTCTCGAACTTCCCAAGAGAGGTTTAAGCCGGGAAATCCGTGATACCGCTCCTCGAGCATTTCGACGATCCGCAACGCGTGCAAATTGTGGTCAAAGCCGCCTTGGTCTCGCAGAAGCTCATTCAGAGTATCTTCGCCCGCATGACCGAAGGGAGGGTGGCCCAAATCGTGAGAAAGGGCGATCGCTTCCGTCAGGTCTTCGTTGAGCGCCAGGCGTCGGGCCAGCGTGCGGCTGATTTGAGCGACCTCCAAGGAGTGCGTCAGCCGGGTGCGATGATGATCGTTCGTCTGAGAGACGATGACTTGTGTTTTGTGCATCAGTCGGCGGAATGCCGTCGAGTGCACGATCCGCTCACGGTCTCGCTGAAAGATCGTGCGGTACGGATGAGGCGGCTCATCGTACCGACGGCCGCGGCTAGCTCGGGAACGCATGGCGTAGGGCGCCAAGACCGACTCCTCGCGGTCGAGCCAGTCCGGCGGATCGGTCGGCGAATGATCATGCATGGGGATATTATAAGCTCGACTCATCCGCGGGCGGGGCGACTGATGAACATCACGAAGCCGCCCCGCTCAGGTAGCGCGTCAGAAGTTCCCACAGGGAATCCAACGACTGGGAGATGACTTTCACGTCGCCCAGGACCGGCATGAAATTGGTGTCCCCGACCCATCTCGGGACGATGTGCCAATGCAGATGGCCCGGAAGCCCGGCGCCGGCAGAACGCCCCAAATTCAGCCCGACGTTGAAACCATCCGGTCGCATCGTCTCTTGCAGGCAGGTCACCATTCGACGAACCGTTTCCAAATTATCCAACAGCTCGGCGGCGGTCAGTTCTTCGAATTTTCCCTGGTGTCGCCTCGGCGCGACGAGCAAATGCCCGTTGTTGTAGGGGAATCGATTCAGGATCACGATGCTGAACGTGGTTCGATGCACGACCAGGTTCTCGCGATCATTCGACGAAGCCTCGACGGCGCAGATGAAGCACGGCTCGTTCTCGCCACCCGCCGCCTTCGTGATGTAGCTGATCCGCCAAGGGGCCCATAATTGCTCCACGATGGCATCTCCCGGAAGTCGCTTGAGCCGCTTCGGTCCCGGCCCGAGTTTGCGTTCTGACCCAAATAGTCCCGATCAGGAAACGAATAGCTCCATAGCACGGACCAGACGGTCTCGGCCGTGCCCGGCTGTTTGTCACTCGTGGGAGCATCTTATGCGCCATCGCGGCTTCCTGCTGGTTTGGGGTTTTACTGTTCTCGGCTGGCCCGCCTCGCTGTACGCTGACAACGACGCCAAAGATGTCATCAAAAAAGCGATCAAGGCGCACGGCGGGGAAGAGGTCATCAAAAAGAATCGCGAACGACCTGGTCAATTTGCCGGCCAAGCCCGGATCGACGCCGAAGGCTTGGAATTAACAGGCACCATGGTCATGACTGCTCTGAACAAAGGGGATACTCATCGCTTTCGCCAAGACCTGAACCTCAAGGTCATGGACCAGGAGGTTCGCCAATCGGTCGGATTCGACGGGAAAGAGCTATGGGTCACGTTGAACGGCCAAGTAGTGATGACTTATGACAAACCAGAGGATCTGGAACTGATTCGTGATTCCACGTGGGCCGAGGTAGCCTCTGACCTGGTCGTCCTTTTCGGGCCAGGCATTCAGTTGACCCTGGTTGGAGAAGACAAAATCGGCGATCATGCGGTCGTCGGAGTGCGAGTGAAAAAGAAAGGGTACAGTGACGTGTTTCTCTACTTTGATCAAAAAACCTACCTGCTCCGGAAGGTTCAGAATCGGTCGCTGGATTTCATGACTCGCAAAGAGACCGAACAGGTGCGGATTTTCGACGATTACGCCGACTTGGATGGACAAAAGATGCCCAGAAAGCTCACGTTTTTTCAAGACGGCAAGAAAATCCTGGATCTGACCGTCGAGGAGATGAAATTCCTCGACCACGTCGACAATGACTTTTTCAGTCAGCCGAAGTGAGTCCGAACCGCTCGACACGAACGGTTAATTGGAATCAGCAAGCGGCAGTCGGGGCAATTGCTACAATGTTAGCGCCGAACTTCAGCCGATTTTGATTCCACGGTTCGATGCCATGCCCCGATACCGCTTGCTTAGGCCCTTTGCCCTTTGCTTCTGTGCGATTTGGACGACGGCTTGGAAAAGCGAAGCGGAGTGCAACCCCGAACCTGTCGTTATTCGCTGGACCGATGCACCGCTGACTATGGATGGTCGAGACCGTGAGCCGGAGTGGCGGCAGGCCCAAGTCCTCCCAGATTCGACGCTCCGACTGCTGTGGGATCGTGAGTGTCTTTACTTTCTTGCGGATTCGACGAGCGGTTTCCGCTTCCGGATCAAGCCGGCGGAGGATCGACCGGGGATTTATGAGTTTCGTCAGTCGGCGCATGGGAAGGTCCACGCGGTGTTCCGTCGCCGCGCCGACGCTGACCCCGACCCTGATCTCCCGCTCGTCGAAGGGCCAAACAACTCCGACAATTCGGGACAAATCGAGGGCCGCGTCTTCTGGCGTGAAATGCTCCGGACCGGAGGTCGGCCCATCCCCGGCGAAACTTGGCACGTCGCCGTCGCCGACAACCCGTGGCAGACGGTACTATTCGAGGGCCCGACGGCAACCACCGCTCGGCCCCGCGGGATTTCGCGTTTCGTCCCCGTGACGACGAGCACCGTGATCGGCTCTCCTGACCCGCCACCTCCGTTTCAAAAACAGCTTTTGTTCCCGAAGCTCAAGGTGAGTTATCCCATCTGCGTTAAACCTCAGCCAGGCACTGACCTGATGCTCATGATCGACCAAAAAGACTCCTACGGCGCGACTCGCTTGGGGCGATTCCGCCATCACCCCGACAGCGACACCATCGAGACGTTGTTGGAATCCGCCGACACGGCTTACGACATCTGTTTCCATCCGAAGTTCGCGGAGAACGGCTACGTCTACATCGGTAGCAACGGTCCTCACCCCTCCGGCAAGAAACATAGTCGAATCACTCGTTACGTGATGGAACGACAACCGCCTTATCAATTGGATGTGAAATCGGCGACCGTCATCATCGAATGGCCCAGCGATGGCCACAACGGTGCCGCGGTATGTTTTGGCCTGGACGGCATGATGTACGTGACCAGTGGCGACGGCACGGTGGATTCTGACACCGATAACGTCGGCCAAGACATCTCGACGCTGCTCGCCAAAGTTCTCCGGATCGATGTGGACCACCCTGACCCCGGGCGGAACTATTCCATCCCGAAAGACAACCCATTCCTTCACCTGCCCCACGCTCGACCCGAAACCTGGGCGTTCGGCCTGCGAAACCCTTGGCGCATCACCTGCGATGAGAAGACCGGACACATCTGGGTCGGGCAAAATGGACAAGACCTCTACGAACAGGCATTCTTGGTCCGCAAGGGTGACAACTACGGCTGGAGCGTGATGGAAGGCAGCCATCCTTTCTACCGCCATCGAACCGTCGGACCAGCGCCGATCGTCCCCCCGACCATCGAGCATCATCACTCCGAATTCCGCTCGCTCACGGGTGGTGTCGTTTACTACGGTCAACGATTCCCCGAGTTGCGCGGAGCCTACATCTATGGCGATTATTCGACGGGCAAAATCTGGGGTATGAAACACGACGGCCGCCGACCGATATGGCACCGCGAGCTTTGCGACTCGCACCTGCAAATCACCTGGATTGGCGTGGATCCTCAAGGCGAACTCATCATCGCCGACCATCGCGGACGAGACCAGGGCGGCTTTTACACGCTCACCCCGACCCCACCGCAGGTCAAAAGTGTTTTCCCGCGAAAACTAAGCGAGAGCGGTTTGTTCGAGTCCGTCGCCGGTCATGTCATGAAACCCGGCATCATCCCCTATTCCGTGAATGCTCCCTTCTGGTCCGACGGAGCGCACAAACAGCGTTGGCTGATGTTGCCCGGTCCCTCGCCTCGAATCGACGTCACCGCCAGCCGCGGCTGGAATCTGCCCGATCGCACGGTCCTCATCAAATCGTTCGCCCTCGATTTCCCGCAAGGTCGTCGTTGGATCGAGACACGATTTCTCACGAAACAAGACGGCGAATGGTACGGCTACAGCTATGAGTGGCATGACGAGCAGACGGACGCGGTGTTGGTCGATCGTCAGGGCAAAGACCGCGAATTCGACTTGGGGGATCGGAAACAACGCTGGCGCTATCCGAGCCGGTCCGAATGCATGGTCTGCCACAGTCGGGCAGCCAACTTCGTCCTCGGGCTGAGCACCTGCCAGTTCAACACCGATTACGATTACGGCGGCGTCGTGGACAACCAACTGCGCGTCTTGGAGCATCTCGGAGTATTGAGCGTCAATGCGTTTGAAGAGATGAAGGCCGACCTGCGCGAATCGGCAAAGGCTCGCTTCCCCGATGAGACCCAGCGGAGCGAGTATCTCGCACGCGTCACGAATTTCGCTGGACAGCGAGCCCCGGCGACCTTATCGACGATGCTGCCGCGTGCGCCCCATCGGTTTCCGCGCCTCGTCAACCCATACGACGCGAAACAAGATTTGAACCTTCGAGCACGATCGTTTTTGCACGCAAACTGTTCGATGTGCCACGTCGAGGCCGGAGGAGGTAATGCCCAGATGGACCTGGAGTTCACCACCCCGATGGAACGCATGCGCATCTTCGACGTGAAACCTCTGCACGACACATTTGGGTTAGCGGAGGCGCGACTCATCGCTCCGGGCGAACCGGCCCGCTCCGTCTTGCTCCATCGGGTGTCGCATCGAGAGAGGGGACACATGCCACCGGTGGCGACCTCCGCCGTCGATGCCGACGCCGTCAAACTGCTTCACGACTGGATTTCCGGCATGAAACCACCACCCGAGCGCTGATCTTACGCCAAGATTCCAGTCAACACGTTGCCGTGCACGTCGGTCAAGCGCATGTCACGTCCGCCCCAGCGAACCGTGAGCCGTTTATGATCGATCCCCAGTAGGTGGAGAATCGTGGCGTGGAGGTCGTAAATCTCAACGCGGTCCCGAATGGTTTTGTAGCCCCACTCATCGGTTTCACCGTAGGCGATGCCGCCCTTGACCCCGCCGCCCGCCAGCCAAATACTGAAGCCGAATTGATTATGATCGCGGCCGTCGGCTCCCTGGGCGAATGGCGTTCGGCCGAACTCCCCTGCCCAGACAACGAGAGTCGTTTCCAAGAGGCCCCGCGCTTTCAAATCGCGGAGGAGAGCCGCGATCGGCTGATCGACGGCCAGGGCGTTTGCTTCATGCCCTTTTCGCAAGTCGCCGTGTTGGTCCCAGCGATCGTGGCCAACGTGTGGGCAGGTCAGCTCGACGAAGGTTGCTCCTCGCTCGATCAACCGCCGCGCGATCAAACATTGCCGACCAAAACTGGCCGTCCCGGGCGACTTCGATTCCAACCCGTAGAGGCGGTGAATGGCTCGGCTCTCGACCGAGATGTCCATGAGTTCGGGCACCGCCGTTTGCATCCGAAACGCCGTCTCGTAATGCTTGATCGCCGACTCAATCGCATCCGGACGTCCCAAGCGCTCTGAGGCAACCTCGTCCAGCCGACGCAACAGATCCAGCTTTTCTTGCTGATCGCGCCCATTTTTCTCCAAGGGTCGAAGGTTCGGAATCGGCGAATCGGTCAGTCGGAACACCGAACCTTGGTACGCTGCCGGAAGAAAGCCGCTGGCGAAATTGTCGAGTCCGCCCGGCGGTATCAACCCGCCGTTCAAGACGATGAATCCGGGTAAGTTTTTGTTTTCGCTCCCGAGGCCATAGCTGATCCAGGCGCCCATGCTGGGCCGACCTTGCAGCCCCGTACCGGTGTGCAATAGATAATTCGCGCTGGTGTGTTCCGGGAAGTTCGACACCATCGAGCGAATGATGCACAGTTCATCGATGACGCTGGACAAATGGGGGAAGAGATCGCTGCACCACAAACCGCTCTTTCCCCGTGGTCGAAACTTCCACGGGCTGGCCATCACTTTGCCGATGTCATCGAACTGCGTCGGCTCGACCTTGAAGACCGTGCGCGGGTCCTTACCGTGGTGGCGTGCCAACAGAGGTTTGTAATCGAAGGTGTCCACCTGCGACGGACCGCCATCCATGTACAGAAAAATGACCTGGCGTGCCCGAGGCCGATGATGGCGTTGGCCACCCGTCGCTTCGTCGCTTAACATCGTGGTCAGGGCCAAGGCACCGATCCCCTGCGCGCTGCGACGAAGCCATTCTCGACGTGAGACGGCGAGCATCAGGCGGCGATCGGGAGGGTTTGGTCGATTACGGAGCATGGCGATCCAGGCGGCAGGTTTCGGTCAGGGGATAAAAATAAACTCTTTGACGTTCCACAGAACATGCGCCAACGCCGACCACGTTTCCACACGATCAAGACCTCGCTCCTCGAGAAAGCGCGCTGCGATTTGCCGCTCCGACTCCGTCGGTCGGCGGCAGAAGGCGACCAAGTACATCTGCTCCAGGCGATCCTCGGGTCGATCGCTCGATCGGCAGAGGGCCTCGCCCCAGCGAGCGGCCAGTTGATGCACCAGCGGGTCGTTCATCAACAGTAATGCCTGAGCCGGGACGTTCGACTGAGCGCGTCGGCCGTTCGTCGAAAATGGCACCGGTGTGTCAAAGGTCAACATCCAGGGCGAGAGAAAGTTCCGGCGGACGGCGAGGTAGATGCTGCGTCGGCCCGCCCCGTCAATAGGCCCATCGACCTTGGGTCGGCCCACGTTCCCGGCGATGTTCCCAAGATAGATCGGGACGCTCGGCCCTTGATACTTCCAATCCAATCGGCCGCTGATGGCTAACATCGCGTCGCGGATCGCTTCCCCCTCGAGCCTTTTTAACCTCGGGCCAAGGATCCATGAGTCCGCCGAATCCTGCGATTGACACCGGTAAGTCCGTGTTAGGACCAGTTCCCGGATCAATTGTTTCATCGACCAGCCTCCCTCATTGACAAATCGATCCGCGAGAAAATCGAGGAGGTGGGGGTGGACAGGATGCTCGCCCATGACACCGAAATCATCGACTGTCGGCACGATACCTCGGCCGAAGAGATACTTCCAGACTCGATTGACGATCACCCGACCAATCAGAGGGTTGAGGCGGGGGTTGACCATCTGCTGGGCGAGTTCGAGCCGACCGCTGTTCGGGGCGATCAACGGCTCGGGTCCTGCCAAGGCTTCGAGGAACCGACGAGGAGCGACCGGGCCCATCGCCGAGGGTGCCCCTCGAGGTCGAACATGATCATCGACCCCATTGAAATCCCAGATCGCCGGTGCCAAATCAGATTCGCGGGGAAGAGCTGCCGCCAACTCGTGCTGCTTGGTGAACAAATCGGCGACGGTCTGTTGCAGCGGAGCAACGTCTCGAACTCCCAACAATTCAGGCTTTCGAGCCAAGAGGTCGGCAAGCGGTACCACCTCCGGCGAATGATCATCGTCTTCGGCCAAGGCGTCGAGAACTCGGATCAGCCAGGATTGATAAGCCTGGGCGAGTGCTTCGGCCGACTTCGGGGTTCCGTCTCTTTTCAAAGCACGAAGCCACGGCCGGCACGGCGGCGGTTCGTGCTCGGCTTCACGAAAATCGCCGACGGCGAAGTCATCGTCGTCCGTTGGCCAGACCTCTAAATGAAGACGGTGCCCCTTGTAGGCGTCCAAGTCCATCGGGATCCATTGCCATCGACCCGCGGTGTCGAAGTCGCGTACCAATCGGCTGTGAAGCGGACCTTCGATCAATTTGTGCGAATCCACCGCCGCATAAATCCGACCACGACCGTAGACCCAGACCCAGACTCGATCCTGGTTCGTGCGAAACTTGATCGACCGCAGCAAGTAACCGTAACGGGAACGGCCTCGGCCCAGAGCCCCGTGATCCATCTCCGTTCCCGGTGTCACGCGGAGTTGATTCCAGAACGGATCACGGCGAAATTCTCCCGGCCGGGAGAAGCCCAAGATCGGCCGGCCCGGATCCACCCCCCAGACCACTCCGCTTTGTCCCGTAAAACTCGGACTGTCGGACTTCCAGAGCGGCAGATCGGATCCTTGCCCCGTCACATCGTCGGATTCGTTCTCGCGGAAAAGATCGTCGATCAGGTGGGCCTCGTCGGCCTCGCCCGTTGGGCACAGGCGAGCCCACGGATAAAACGGGTTCGTCGGATCTTTCTCGATTTCCCGCAAGAATTCCACCCAGCGGGCTAGCTGGGGTGACTCGGGCTTCGTCCCCTGTCGCACAGCCCGCCTGGCGTCGAGAAGTCGATCTCGCAGCGAGTCGGCCTCGTGGCGAAACTGCTCGGCAAAGGCTCGTAACACGGCACTCCGATGCCGATGTCGGCATAACTGCAAATCTCGGCTGATCCGTTCGTGCGATGCCCAGGTATTCCATCTCACCTGCCGATACGAACTGCTCAGCAAAAATCCGCTGAGTGCGTAGTAATCCCGTTGCGTCATCGCGTCGAATTTGTGATCGTGGCAGCGAGTGCAGTGAAGTGTCAGACCGAGAAAGGTCTTGGAAAAGACGTCGATTTGATTGTCAATTCGGTCGCACTCATCGGCGAGTGTATCAACCGGCGAGTGCAGTTCTTCCCCCAAAAACCAAAAGCCCGTGGCAAGGATCGATTCGTTCCCACCGTGGAGTCCGCTCGTCCGCGGTGCAGGGAGAAGGTCTCCCGCGATGTGTTCGACGACAAATTGGTTGTACGGAAGGTCGGCATTGAATGCCCGGATGACATAATCCCGATATTGGTATGCATTTGGTATCGGAGCGTCGTACTCTTGTCCTTTCGTTTCGGCGTAGCGGACCAGATCCAACCAATGCCGTGCCCAACGTTCGCCAAATTCGGGTCGAGCGAGCAGGTCATCGACCACGCGAGCCATCGCCGCCGACTCCGGTCGCGTGGAGCATTCCTCTTCAAATCGGCGAATTTCCGCGACCGAGGGCGGTAATCCGATCAAATCAAAAGAGACTCGCCGGAGCCACGCGAGGCGATCCACCGTGGCGAGGGGCGTCAGACCGTTACTTTCCCAAGCCGACAAAACAAAGCAATCAACAGGACCGGCTGGCCATGAGACGTCCCTCACGGTGGGAATCGTCGGGCGACGCACCGGCTGCCAACACCAATGTTGGGCCTTTCTCTCCGAAACCAGGTCGCCCGAGCGATGGGTTCGCTCAGCGGTCGCAACCCAACCTGGGGGGAGAACCATGACCACCGCAAACGTGAGAAGAGCGCGCATCGAGGGGGATCCTGAAGCGACTGACTCAAATTGGAAAACAACGCGAATTTTGGCG
>CAKZUU010000101.1 GCA_937922175.1 uncultured Gemmataceae bacterium | reverse complement strand
GATTTCTCGACCTTCGGGATGAAACACCACCGAACTTACGACGCCGCCATGTCCGGTCAGTGTCAAGCAGCGCGGGGAGTCTTCGATCGTCCAGATCTTGATCGTTTTGTCCCAACTGGCCGTTGCCACTCGCTGACCATCCGGGGACAACGCGACGGCGGTCACATCTCCTGTATGCCCATCGGCAGGGCCGTCGTCTGTCGCTGAGTGCTCGTCGGGTGACGTCGCCGGGCTGCCTGTGGCCGGGGCCATGATCTCTTCCGACGGCAGCGAACCCACTGTCAGCCCCGGATGATCCCTCGATGGGCTGGATTCCGAGGTCGAAGTGTGGGTGACAACGTGAAGGGACTCGATGACGCGTGTCGGTGCAGCGGAGGGAGCGACGCGTGAATCAGCAAGCGGAGAGCGCATTGTCTCGGCTTCGGGGATATCTCCCACCGAGGTCGGTTCCGGCGAAGGTGGAGAGACGGTCGTCGGTGCCGGCACGGGCTCGTCGGGCTTCGGGGGTCGGTCGGAAGCCACTTCCTCACTCGCGGGGGAAGCGACGTCGTCGGGGACGGGCTGATGGTCGCCGGTTTGAGTCAACTGTTCGGCGTCGGCGTCCGTGCCATTGTCGGGGAATAGCTCAACCGACTCCGCTTCGGGGTGGTCGGCTGGACCCACCTCCTGTGGGGTCGGGCTCTCGGTATCGAAGAGGGCGACTTGCTCGGTTTCGGGGATGCTCGCCACGCCGAGCCATTGCGCCAGAGTGAAATACTGAGTGGCAGCGGGCGCTTCGGGATTGGCCGCCAATACGGGCTTGCCCATCAACAAGGCTTTGCCGACTTCTTCATCATAGGGGATCGATGGCGGGACGATGTATCGGCCGAAAATGTGCCGTAAATCGACATCGAATCCTTGGCCGATCTGTTCGCCGGGGGGCATGGTCAGCAAAATGCCGCGCATTTGCACGGATCCGCCGGACTGCTGGGCGTCCTTGATGAGCTTGAGGAACAGAGGAAGCGTGCGATAAGCCAGGGGTTCGGCCCGGATGATGAGCATCAGGTCATCGGCGAATTGGAGCAATCGACGGAGGAGATCACCCGCCAGGATCGGGGGCGAGTCGATCATCATCCAGTCATAGCCTTGATTCTGTAGCGCCCCGGCCAGAGTTCGGAGGAATTGGTCGACGTCCTGGCGGAAGGTCACGCCGTCGGTCGCGGGCATGACGACGTCCAGGCCGTTCATGACATCTTGCCAGAGCACGCCTTCGGCCGGAACCCCCAAGACGCGAAGGTCGTAAGCGGCGTGATGTTCATGAAGGTGCAGGGCCGCCGGAACACTGGCTAACGGATCGGTATCGACGAGCAGGACTCGCCCGCCGGTCAGCGCGGCCGCTGCCGCCAGGTTGATGGCTGTCGTCGTTTTTCCTACGCCACCTTTTTGGCTGGCGACAAGAAATTTGCGCATGGGTCTGGTTAGAAAAAAGAGTTCGGATACCCACCGATCAGTTTTTTTCTCCTCCCCACGTCCCGGGGAGGGCCGACTGATCGACAACACGCCCACGTAGCTCGCGCCAACGTCGGTTCAGGCACCAGCCAGGATCGGTTCGAAGTGATGGGCGAACGTGACGATCGCCTCGCGCCCCAAACCCTCGGCGGGTGGACTTCCCGGCCGCATCGGCCAATCGCGAAGATTCGCTTGGAACGGGATGACCGGATCCAGCAGCAAATCGCGATGGGCTTGATGCATGCGGGTCAGCATAGCGGCTTGTACCGGGTCGTCGGCACGATACATGCAAACGAGCAAGCCGAGCAACTCCAAGCGCGGATGGTTCGCCCGAGTTCGCTCGATGACGGCAGCGGCGGCCGGTACGGTACGGATCGACATCGGGTCCGCCAGACAAGTCAGAATGACACCGTGCACCTGCTGCAATACCCACGCCGCCGTGGGCGCCGTCAACGCCGGCGGATCGACGACGACGACGTCGGCGTCCATCGGCTTTTTCAGCACGTCCGCTGTTGTGTGAAAACGCACCCCCGGCCACGGACACTCTCCCTGAGCGTTCAGAGCCAGAAGCGACGCCGCATGCTGCTCATCCGCATCGACAAAAGCGACTGAGTGACCCGACTGACCGAAGGCCCACGCCAACGTCAGGGCCGTCGTGGTGCGACCCGTGCCGCCTTTGTGACTCGCCAATGCCAAGATTAACGGTTCGGCCACGGTCGGACTCGCTTTCAGGTCCGGGCGGACGAGGAGGAGCGACTCCCCGTCGTTCCTCCACCGCTTGTGTGTTCTGTCTTCTCCAGCCGGGGGAGGCCGGTTCCTCCGCGGTCCGACGATCGGATCAAGCTTTGAAGCAACTCCAACATTTTTTCAATTCGCCGGCTCTCCGACTCGAACAGCGTTGGCTCCCATGATCCCGTCATTCGGTTCACCCTCACGCCGGTTGACGACGGCCTCGCGGCGAGCACTCGGCTCGTGGGCCGGCCGTTCACAGCTCGCTGGGCGAATGAATCACGACCTCACGTGGTCAAACGATGGTCGCAAAGCTCTTGCAAGACCACCGAATGGTCCTGGCCCGACTGCCGACCCGCCAATCGATCCGGCGTTGTGATGACGAATCGACTGGCATCGGCCCCCCGACCTCGAGCATCGGTTTGAAGGCAACCCAACTCCCGACCCGCCAGGTAGGAGAGCATGCCGGCGAGGAAGGCACTGAGCATCGTATCCAGGGCTTCGCACTCGGGTTTCGTGATGCTGCCCTCGAACGGCTCGCGGACTTCGACCACCAGCACCCCATTCGCGTAGCGGCTGAAGTCAAATATGAACGCCCCCCACCCGTGGTGCCGGAACGCTTCCGTCAACAACGAGGCCACCATCGCCAAGGGTAACTCCATCAACGGCCGGCCGTAATATGCGCTCGTCTCCCGGACGAACTGTTCCCCCGCCTGTCGCCCCCAAGACGTTCCCAAGGATTTCAGAATCGTCGAGGCGTCTTCCGCGAATTCGTCTCGCAACGTGTTCACCACGGCGAGGTAGCCCTCGTCGGTCAGGCCGATCAACGGAGCCCCGACCCGATTTGTCAGGGTTCCGCTCCTCAGGTCCTGGCGCACGTAGGCATTGAAGTTGAAATAATTGCCTCGTGGCGGAAGATCATGGCTGTAGCCGATCATGGGTCACCCTACCTTCTCGGATCAGTACTTCGCTCCAACGTTCGCGACTCCTTCTTGGAGCGTGGCGACGAAGTTCAAACGGCTGCCGTCGCGGGTTCGGGAAAGTCCGACAAGACTCGCACCGCACGATCGAGGTAGGGCATCAGTTGATCCGCCGACGGTCCCTCAAGCCGCTCTCGGATGATGTCCCGCAGACGTGCGAAGCAAGTTTCGACGAACTCCGGCGTGTAGTTGTTGGCCGCGAACATCGTTCGCAACCAGTACAGCAAGCGGTCGTCCAAGTCAGCCGGATCGTTGACGATCATCGCGGAAGCAGCCGCACGCAGCACTAACTGCATGTCGCGATAGTGACGTGCCCAGGCTTGATCGTGATACCGACTGAAATTCGGATACCGACCTTGCATCTCCTCGATCACCGCACGGAGAACAGGCTCTTCGACGCGTTCCAGATGTTCGGCGGCGGCGAGGCGGTCGCGAATCCTTTCCGACTCCTCCAGAATTTGCCGACGTTCGTCCGGGGTGAAGTATCGCCCGTCGGCCTCGATGACCAATCTCTGCAACAGCGTTCCCATAATCCCTCCGACAATTCGACAACGGCTTCGAGCCCGGTCAGGACGTCTTCGCTTTCATTCGGGTGGTTGCTTTACTCCCAATCAATCTCCGCCAAAATTTCGGATACCGAATCTCGCTCGGGTCTCCTCGGCTGACCAACCACGTAAAACGGGTTCTTCCGTGCTTGACTGAGAGTTTGCTCGTCCAACCCATAGTCGGCTCGCCGGGGATGCCGGACTTTTTGCGGGTCGTTGGTCCAATTCACCAGCGAGAAGAATCCCTTGGCGGACAGATTGCCCAAAGGAACGAGTTCAAGATCGTAGGCACGGCGAGACGCGGTTGGCGTTTCGGTGTGTTCTGCCGGCCTTTCGGGGAGCGACGTTGGCGGCTGGCTCGGGGGAGGGCTGATCGGTGGTTGGGATGGATCGTTTGCCCAGTTCAAACCCGCAAGGAAATGTCCTGCCGCCAACTCACTAGGTGGGGTCGGCAATGACTGATCGATTGGGGGAGGGATCGGCGTCGGCGGCAAGGCCGGGAGTGTCGTAGCTTCAGTATCGATGGGCCGATCTTCCTTGCCTACCCTCTCGACCATTCCCTTCTCGGGATGTGCCTCGGCGGTCTCGACTCCCAGCGCTGTCGTCAGACGGGGGGGCGGAACTTCGGGAAGCAGGGGTGGCACCGACGAGAGATCCGAAGCGTGAGGCGACACGCTCATCGCCACGTTACGGGGCGACACGTCGTCGGTCTCGAATTCGTCCAGGTCGTCGATCTGCAACGTGGGTGCCGCGAACGCTTGGGCCGCCGCATCCTCCAAAGGTTCCGGGTTTTTTGTCGCGAGCGGCACGGGCTGGCCGATCGCCCCCGTCGGCATCAATTCAGCCAGAAGGGCCGCAATCTTCATCGTCTCGGGGACGGAGAGATCTTTTGGCGGACGCTCGCCTTTTTTCTCGGTCGCCATCACCCAATCTCCCTTGTTTCGGCGCGCTGACCAAGCATAGCTTTTTCCCAATCGTCAGGTGGTCGCTCCAGCTTTTTCTGGTTTGCCGGTCAACCAACGATGGAGAATCTCCTCAAGACCGGCTCCCTCGTCGCGCGCTTGCCGAGCGGCGGTTACTCTCGTGGGTGTCCCAACGAAAAAGGTACACACCCCCGCGCCACCGGTCGCGGCGCAAGTGACCTCGACGGCATCCAGATCCCGGCGTGCTAACCGCGAGAAAAGTCCTGCGAACATCCCTGCGTACCAGCCACACACTGGTCGATTGCTTCGCTCCATTGTTCGCACGAAAAACGACTCGGCGAGGTCGATACGGACCAGACCGCGGCGGGCATCGCGGAGATCCACCCGCCAACTGCCCCATCCGACTGCCCGCATTGGCCACCACCAGCTCTCCAATGCCATCCCAAGCCCCATCTTGTCGAAATGAATCTCGTACTCTTGCTCCAAACGAGGCACAAAGTGACGGAAGGAAACGTCCGCCCATGCTTGTCCCACTCGTTGCAAGACCGCCTGGACATCGCAGTTCTCACGGGAGGCCAGGCTCTCGACCAAGGCGCGGATGAAGTTTCCCGTCGTCAGCAGCATTCGTTGATCGTACACCGTGTGGATCGATCCCTGGCTCGGCTCGAAGCGAACGAATTGATCCCACGCATAGTAAGCATGGCGATACGGCTGCGGACCGGTGACGATCCGCAAATGATCGCGACGGTTGTCGTCAGCCACCTCCCCATGACGCAGACACGCGATCACGGACTGAACCACTTGCTGGGGTGTGCGGGCCAATTCGAGATGCATCGATCTGTTCCCTGTTTTGTTCAAGTGTGCCCACCGCCAATGAAGCTTATCATGTCGCCAGCGTCAAGCGACAAAATGACGCCGGCCCGGATGCCCAACGTTTCCCGAGCTTGCCCGGTGGCACCATCCCGCCGAAGCTCTCGATCAGGTGCAACCTGATGTCCCTTGAATCCGCCCGACGTTGGCCCGATGAGTTCCGACCTGCCAAACCGGTTTTTCGCTCGCGACTCGGGCCAATGAACCGACGAGGGAGAGGCAGCACCGACGAGGCGAGTTGGGGGCCAAAGTGTCTTGAGTCGAGCAATTTCGGCCCGCGTCGACATTCTCCTGGCGCGCTCCACCTGCCTTGCGTCGCGCAATGCTGGTGTCGTGCAACGTCGGCGGCTACGAAGAGGAAAGGGGGCGGCGTGGTGACGGGCGAGGGTGTCGTAGACAGATTGCTCGGCAGAGACCTGAGGCTGCAAACGAGGGATTCCGATCGACGGCTCGGATGCTGCCGCATTTCATCACCGTGGGCGAAACAGTTTTGTTCAAAAATAGCACATTTATTCAAGTTGGCCGAACTCGACGCTTGCGTTATCCGGATTTGACGGCGAGCGTTAGAGTTTTGCCGATTTTGCCGGTTCCACTGATCGGTGGATCATGACCAACGGGGACCAAACGATCTCTTGTATCGTCTGGATGCCGGCGACGGACCGATGAACAGATCAGCCCATCGCTGTCGGTTCGCACTTTGGGCCGGCAACACGGACGAGGCGATGGATGGCTGCGGAGGGATCCGCCGATGCGGTGCCGCCAAACCATCGTGGTGCTGGGGGCGGTTCTTGGAGCGACAGGGATGTTGTGCGCTCAAGAGTCGGGGGGGAATAGTTCGGCTCGGCCCGTCGCTCGACTCGGGATGCCAACTCTCAGCTCGTCTCCGATGACCTTCGCTGCTTCAACTGTCTCGCGAACCGAGGGGACCCGCCCGGACGAGTTCTCGCTGCTAGCCGGTCGAGCGACGTTGGCCGATGCCCCTGCGATCCCATCGGCGGCTCCTCCCTTCACGCCTCCTCTTCCGCATGCTTCGCCGACACCGGCTCCATCTTCGGCCGACGCGGTCCTTCACGGTGCAGGAAAAAATCGAGATGACCCGAATCGGTCGGCGTTCCGCAATACCTCGTTCTTCGGCGAGCGTCTGCGGGAACGATTCGAAGAATGGATGCAGCCGGGTTGCCGACGTGAGATCGACGTGCGTCGATGGTTTTTGAGCGATCACGACTTTGACTATTTTTCGTCACCGATCAGCATGCCGTTCTTCCTCGAAGATCCCCGTTCCCTCACGGAGGTTCGACCCATTTTTATCCTCCAGGGGATTCCGAACGGAGCGCCCAACTTCCAAGGGGGGCACATCGAGTTTTACGGCACGCAAATCCGTGTTGCCATCACTGAACGGTTCTCGTTCGTGATGACCAAACTCGGTTTCATCGACATCAACCCCGGTGCCGGCTCGACGCAGCCTGGCGGATTCGGTTTCGCGGAGGTACATCTGGGTCCGAAGTTCACATTTTTGCGGCATACAGAGACCTGCTGGTTGGGGGCCGCCGGTCTCAGTTTCCAGATTCCCTCGGGACCGGCTCGGGTTTATCAGGACACCGGCCGTGTTTCCCTGGTCCCGTATGTCACTTTCGGCAAAAACTTTCTTGAAAGTCGATTCGGTAGCTTGAACCTCATCAACACAACAGGCTACTCGTTTTCCGGCGACGGGGAGCGGAGCGACTTCCTTTATAACAGCTTCCATCTCGATTGGGACGTCGCTAATCGACACAAGATTTACCCGATGGTGGAACTGCATTATGTGCAGTACACCTTTTCCGGAGGGCTGCGCAACCTGAACGTCGAGGGCCGCGACCTCGCTAATATCGGCGATGTGAACAGCGGGGGGCGGGCGAATCTCAACATCGCAACGGGCTTGCGCTACAAATTGACGGAAGCCGCTCAAGTCGGCTTCGCCGCTGAATTCCCCCTCAATGTCCGTCGCGACTTGCAGCAATTCCGCTTTACCATCGACTTGATCCTACGTTACTGACGCTTCCTTCGACCAAGACATCGATTTCGTTGCGCTGCGCGGTGCCGCCAGTGCCGTCGCGTCGTCACTCGATGCATCCGCTGCCTTGCGCGTCGATCGCGGTCGGGTGATCCATCGACGAACGCTACAATCAATTGAGGGGACAAATTTGCAGGAATCCAAGCGGGTGTTGGGGTTTGATCGATATATGTGGCGATCCGTCCGTCGGTGCTGGAGAGGTTGGGGACTGTGGTTGGCGCTTTGTGGCTGTTCAGCTCCGCCGTCCGTTGAGCCAACCGGTCTCGACCCGCGCCAGGAGGACGCGGTCGAAACTCGCGCGGACCTGTTCCTGCGCGATGTCACTTCATCGAGTGGCATCGACTTCGCCTACCGCAACGGAGACGAAGCCGGCGCATTAACCCTGCTCGAGACGCTCGGCGGCGGTGTGGGGCTATTCGACTACGATCGTGACGGTTGGTTGGACGTGTTCCTCCCAGGGGGTGGCTCGCTCGACGGGCGACGGGTCGTGGGCAGACCGGGGCGGATGTACCGCAATCTCGGCAGTTGTCGCTTTGAAGATGTGACCGAGGCGGTCGGCTTGCATCACGCCCCCTGGTATTCGCACGGTGTTGCCGCCGCCGATTACGATGGCGACGGTTGGACGGATTTGCTCCTGACGGGCTACGGCGGCGTCACGTTGTACCGCAACGAGCAAGGAAAGTTCCGCGATGTGACGGCTCAGGCGGGTCTCAAACCGGGTGGCTGGCCGACGAGCGGCGCTTGGGGCGATCTCAATGGCGACGGAAAGCCCGACCTGTTCATCGCTCATTATGTCGATTGGTCGTTTGACAACCATCCCCGATGTCCAGGGTATGTTGCGGAGCATCCTCATGGAGTTTGCTCCCCTCGAGTTTTTCAAGCTCTGCCGGATATCGTGTATCTCAATCAGGGCGACGGAACGTTCCGAGATGCGTCGGACCAGTTTCGACTTCGGCCCGGCGGAAAGGGGTTGGGTGTTCTCCTCGCGGATCTGGACGACGATGACCGACCGGATATCTACGTCGCCAATGATACGACCGAGAATTTCTTGTATCTGAACCGAGGTCATCAACCCTGGCCGGAGGTGGGGTTAGCACATGGGGTCGCTTTGAATGGTCATGGGATCCCCCAAGGAAGCATGGGAGTGGACATCTCTGATGCCGATGGCAGCGGACGCTTCTCGATCTTTGTCACCAATTTCCAAAACGAAGCGCATGCTTTTTATCGCGCCTTGGGTCAGGGTCGTTTCCAGTATGCGAGCGAAGCGGTCGGAGTGACGGTGATCGGCTTCACCTTCGTGGGATTTGGCACGGGCTTTGCCGACTTCGATCGGGATGGTCGGGAAGACATTCTCATTGTCAATGGACATATCAGCCAGCATCCGGCTCCGCCAAGCGAGTATCGACAGCGGCCAGTGCTGTTCCGACACGTCGGCCCGACAGGCTCCATCCGATATCACGATGTCTCGCATCAGGCAGGAGATTATTTTCAGGGCAAACGTGTCGGTCGGGGGTTGGCCTTGGGGGATCTGGACAACGACGGGCGGCTGGATGTGGTGATTAGTCATATCAATGAGCCGGCGGTCATCCTCCGCAACGAAAGCCGAGACGACCGCCACTGGCTGGGGCTTGATCTGGTCGGGCAAAACGGTCGTGACGTGACCGGGGCGCGCGTGATCGTCGAATCGCACACTCGCACGCAATCGCGGCAGGTGAAAGGCGGCGGCAGTTACTTATCGACGTCGGACCGTCGGTTGCTCTTCGGCTTGGACACGGTCGACTCACCGGTCCGGGTCACCGTTCGTTGGCCCTATGGCTCAACACAGACGTGGGAGCAATTACCCACGGATCGCTACTGGCGTCTGGTTGAGGGGGTACCCGAAGCGAGTTGGTCCGCAACCCCGACACGTCGTGCCAAAGTGGCGACGGAGGAGGACTCGAAACCGTGAAACGTCTGAAGTCGCGACCGGAGCTAGAATCGAACGAGGGGGCCTGGCCGCAATCATCGGTGGGGGCACGTTGGTCGCGACGGCTCTCGATCGTGCTGCTGTTGGTGCTAATGGCGTTGGCGTGCTATGGCATCGGCCGACAGGTGTGGGCCATGCAGCACTGGCGACAAGCGCTCCGAGCGTTGCACGAGGGCGACGCCGAGGGCGCGTTGGT
>CAKZUU010000100.1 GCA_937922175.1 uncultured Gemmataceae bacterium | reverse complement strand
TCGGGACCGAATCGGCTGCCGGGAGGACCGGGTCGGCCGGTCAAGGGTAGCAGAGGTCCCCGATAAGGTTCGCCAGTTAGTTCCTGCCAAACACGTCGTTGGTCGGGGGTGAAGAGGGTGAGGATGCGATCCATCGCACTTCGAATCTGTTCATCGCTCAACCGCCGACTGCCCTGCGCCGGGGGACCGTGTCTTCCGGGATCGCTCCCTGGCACGAATAACTCTGCCTCAATGGCCTGAATTTGGTCGCGTTGCTCCAACGTCAAACGAAGAGCCGCCGAGACGTCTGCCTCGCGAAAAGCGAAAGGACCTTGGCGCTGCAAGGCGATCTGCCGAAGCCTTTTGACCTGATCGGGATGGAGGACCGCTTGTACCGCGGCGTCGTTCGCCCGAGCCAAATCGAGGAACCGCTGCCGTCGCTCATCGGCGGAGAGTCGACGAAAATCGCGGAACGGCTCCATTCGTTGATCCCTCAACCGATCAGACAGGTTTTCGATTTCACGACGTTGTTCGGGCGACACCTGTAGATCATCCAGGACCGACGGGTCGCTGAGGAGGAGGATGTGGTTGGCACCTTGCAACAAAGCGAGATCGGCAACGACACGTTCGACATGAGCTTTGGTTTCGGCGAGGTCGGCGGCGGCCGTCGGATCGTCACGGCGGAGCTCAATCAATTCTTGGTAATACTCCAATGCCAATTCGAGCATCCGCTTGCGAAGCCCGTTGAGTTGGGGCGCATCCGCGATCTCTTGTTCGGCCAATTGAATGAGAGCATCCACGCTGCGCCGAGCCAATTGGAAGCGTTGCTCGGCTTCGTGGGCGCGCTGGCGCTCGGCGAGGAGCGCGGTCCGGGTTTGCTCGCGGGCCCGCCAGATCAAAGCGGTTGTGACGCTCAGACCGAGTGTCGTGAGGATGAGGACGATCACGGTAGCTGCGACCACCGCGGGATGCCGCTTCATCCATTTTCGCGTTCTCTCCAAAAACGTGGGCCGACGCGCCAAGATCGGCCTTTCGTCGAGAAAACGCCGGAGGTCGGCAGCCATTTCACTGGCCGTCGCATAGCGATCCATCGGTGATTTCGACAGTGCCTTCAAAACGATGGTCTCTAATTCGACAGGGATGGCACGATCGATTGCTCGGGGCGCCACCGGCTCATCGTGCAGCACTTGGCGGAGCAGTGTGGCGCGATCGGCCGCGCCGAAAACAGGACGCAACGTCAGGAGCTCGTAGAGGGTGGCTCCGAGCGAATACACGTCCGTTCGATGATCGACTTGCAGATGATTCCCCGACGCTTGTTCCGGACTCATGTAGCGCAAGGTACCGATCAGATCGCCGGTGCGCGTCAGACTGGAATCCGCCGAAATCTGCGCCAGACCGAAATCCGTGATCCAGACGTGACCTTTATTGTCCAAGAGCAGATTCGTTGGTTTGATATCGCGGTGAATGACGCCGGCGTTATGAGCATAAGCCAGAGCGTCGGCAACCTGCTCGGCGATTTCGGCAGCTCGGCGATAACTCTCCCGATCCCGGGAATTTCTCGTCGCTGCTGTCGTTCCCACCTGAGCGATCGTGGTCAGGTGATCGAAATCTTGCCCTAACCCGATCTGATCCCGTAGTTCGCAAATGACGGCATCGAGCGTTCGACCCTCGATCAGTTGCATCGCGTAAAAGTGCAAGCCCCGTTCGCAGCCGACGGCGTACACCGGGACGATGTGGGTGTGATGCAAGGATGCAGCCGCTTGTGCCTCGTTCTTGAATCGCTGCAATTGTCGGGCATCAAGCGTGGCCGCGAACGGCAGCACTTTCAACGCGACTCGACGCCCCAAAGACATTTGAACCGCCTCATAGACGACCCCCATCCCTCCTCGACCGATCTCGCGGAGGATGCGAAAGTCCCCCAAGGGCTGCCCCACAAGTTGGTCCGGGGTCTCTTCCGAGGCCGGATCGGCCTGAAGCCAGGGTGCGGCCGCGTGCATCGCGTCCAGCGTGTCGAAGTAGGGCGACAATTGGGAGACGAGATGGGGATACAGCGTCAAGATTTCAGCCCGGTTCGGTCGCTTCCCCGATTCCCACGCCGCTTGGTACATTTGGACGAGTCGGAGGATGAGATGGTCGTTTGCCGGCAGATTCGCCGATTCGGTGGTCGTCTCACGTGGATTCATGAGCCGCTCCCATCAACTCCCGTAATCGACCCAAAGCCCGGAGCCAGAGCTTCTCGACACTGTCGACGCTGCGTCCCATTCGACTTGCCACTTGGGGGAAGGGCAACCCCTCCAGATGACGCAAAATCAAGACATCACGGTAATGGTCCGGCAGGCGACTAAGTGCATCGGCCAGTAGAACGGCCTGTTCCCGACTCGACGCTTGCTGGCTGGGTGAGGAGACCGAGGCCGCCAACCCGACTGTCAACAGAGCCGACGAACGATCGAGATCCGCCACCACGGCTTGTTCCTGCCGCACGTCCCGTTGTTTGGCCCCCAGATAACGCCGCCATTGGTCAGTAATCTTGGCCGCCAGAATTCGCCGCAGCCATCGAAGCAGTTGGCTCTCGTTGGTCCCGCGAAAGTCGGCAAAATGGCGGTGCGCGTCTAAGAACGCTTCTTGGACCAGGTCCGAGGCGTCCAATTTGCCCTGGAGACGCCGGCCGATTTGCATCCGCGCCAACAATCCTAAGTATTGACGGTAGAGGTCCAGTAATCGGCCCAACGCCTCTCCGTCACCGGTGCGTGCCCGATCCAGGAGTGTTTGCGGGTCGGCGACCATGGGCGAGCATTCCCTATCGATGGTCATCTGATGATCAGGTCGGATGAATCCGAGCGACACCGCCGCGTACGCCAGCGATTTTCCCATTCTAACTCGGTGTCTGCGATGGATCTCCATGTGTGGTCCCTCCGCTCATCTTCGGAACCGCGGACAAGATTCCCATGGAAGACGATCATGTGATTGACAATTGTTACCCCGGCCTGATGGTCTCGAAACTTCCACCGTGTATTTGAATCGCACGATCGGACAATCCTCGGCCGCTCACTGCGTGCAGCGGGGGTGCGACGTGCCGTGGATCTCTCGGCATGCCATCGTCCGATGGGCTGAAGTAAAGGAATTGTTCATGGAGGCCGAATTTTTTTCGCGACGAAGTGGTTTTTCCCGTGGATTCAATTCCTGCCGAGTCATGGAGGCGACGTCGCCTCTCGCGGCTGAGATCATGACAATTTAGCAACTGATCGGAAAAAATTTTTCGCCGGCTGACCGACGGGAAGCGTTCCTTGTTCGTCTATGAAAACGAGCAACACGCCGAACTGGGAAATTCAAGCCGAGTGGTTTGCGAATAACTGAACCGACCTCGTGCAGCGGTGACGGCTCTCGTGCCAAAAGCTTTTATCCGCCGGCGCAACCTGTCTCTTTTTTCTAAACATTCGCTCTTGCACAATTGCCGCAAATTGACTAAACAGTATTCTCGTTGGGAACTGAAAAATCGGAGCTCCGTCTAATGGCATGAGGCGGGAGAACTCTGCCTCACCTGTGGCAGGGCACGGAACAGAGTACGGAACGGCACCGCGATCCGCGACCGTCGGATCCGGTGCGGTTTGCAGCCATTAGCGGAACAGCCAAAGCCTCCCCGCGACGCGCAGGTGGGTCGGATCGTCGAGCAGGGTTTGATCTGGACCTGCCCGAGGGGGTGAGGAGTCTGTGCTGCCCAATTGTTCGTCTTCGGGCGGCGGCGGTGTTCGTCCGTATTCAGGGAGCCGCATGGTATGTGGTGTCCCTTGTTCGTCCTGGTAGGTTCAATGGGTTTTTTGTCGTTCTCTGGTTCCTCCTTGGAGTTCAAGTAGCATGAGCCACCGTCCATCCGCCAATTTCCAGCTTGAAATTTTGGAGCCTCGAGAGACTCCTGACGCAACCGTGAAATCGGTGGCCGGTACATTATTCATTCGAGGCGACAACACTCCGAATGGCGTCGTTCTGGTGGAGAACGCCCCGGGACAGTTTGATGTCACCGTCAATGCGGCCTTCAAGGGCACCTTCGCCGCTCGCAACATCAACATCCAGATGGGAAACGCCAACGACACGGTTGATCTCGCTGTGAAGACCGCGTTGCCGGGTTACCTTCGAGTGCATCTTGGGGATGGCAACGACACTTTCACTACAAAAAATAGCACACTCGGCGCGAAAATTCGGGGTCCGGTCAACATTTTTACTGGAAAAAACCACATCATCCCTAACGGGATCGAGGAGGACATCGAGCTTTACAACATTCACTTCACGGGGCCCTACGTTGCCGTGTCGGGAGTTCCGGGGCGAGGGGCGGAAACGTTGGACCTGGAAGCTTGCTTTATCTCCGGTCCGTTGTACGTCCGCAATGTTCAACGGCTCCAACTCGGTAAAGAGGACGACAACACGCGTAAGGTCAATCTCACAAGCGTCATCGTGGACAACCGGCAGCACAACTTCGACACGCGGGTGAACCCCCTTGCAGGTCCGGGGAATCTCGTCTTTTTCTTCTCCGGCTCAAAGGTATCCCGAGATTTCATCTACTACGGAGGCACGGGGCGTGACGAATTGAACTTACCCGGTGACCCGGGCGGTGCCGTCGAAGATGTATATATCGGCCGAAATTTGACGGTGTACGGCGGTAGCGGCATTGGTTCGCTCGCGTTGGGTAATGGTTTGGGCTTCGGAGCTAAGATCGGTGGTAACGTCACCTTCATCGGAGGGAACGCCATCGATCGTTTCTTCTTGGACAGCGGCTCCGTGGTCGGTGGCAACGTGTTTGTTGATCTGAAGGGGGGCGATGACCAGGTCTTCGGCGACACCTCAGGATTAGTCGGCGATCCATTTAATCCTGTCGGCACGGCACTTGTTGGCGGCAACCTCGTCGTTCACCTCGGACCCGGGAACAACTTTGTCGGCAGTTATCTTCAAGATTCGTCGCTCCAGGTGGGCGGGCATTTCTACATTGTTTGTGCGGGTGCCGGAACAACCCTGGGCGGCGATGCCTTGGCACCTGGCGCGATCAACATTCTCAATGGCAACGTGACGGTCGGCCATCGCTTCATGTTCCGCAGCGACGGGATCAATCAGACCTTCAACGTCGAGGATCCGAATGTCAACAAAGTGATCGTCGTCTTTGGCGGCGGTACGAACACCGTGAACTTCCTGGTGCCCAACTTCTTCGGGGACGTCTACGTCAACTTCGGTCACTATCAAGGTGGGACCAAGTCGTTTGAAATCGACGGTATCCCGACTGTCTTCCACGGCATTTTGGAAGTGCTCTTTGAAAATCATGGCATGATCGTGCCCTAATTTTACCCGATCAACTTCCTCCCTCCCGGGGCGCAGGGGCCATTGACTCCGGCGCCCCGGTCGTGTTTTGGACAACCGATCGCGGTGCGGGCAACAATTAGCGTTCGATGTCCCACTCTTCGGCAATGGGACGCAGTTCGCTCAACAGTTCCGCGGGGCTTTGGTATCGGTCTTCCGGCAGTCGGGCCATCAGTTTCAGAACGACTCGTTCTAAATCGTCGTCCACTTCAGGGTTCAGTTCGGAGAGTCGGGGCGGCCGGACCCCGGATCGAATCGTGTCCATCAAGTCGGCAGTGTTCTGACCGGTCACCGGAGGCTTTCCCGCCAACGCCGTATAAAAGACAGCTCCTAAGGCATACAGATCGGCCGATTCATCCACAAACGCTCCGGGGGTCACCTGTTCGGGTGCTAAATAAACGACCTCGTTGGCGGTTCGTATCTCCTGCATGGCTTGGACGAGGTGGCTCCCGTCCAACGCAGCGACCAACCCCAGATCGGCCAACTTGGCGATACGATCGCCTTCTGTCAACAAAATCGTCGCGGGGTTAATCGCTCCGTGTCGCAGTCGGTGCTGCCGGGCGAAATCCAGCGCTTCAGCGATGTCGAGTGCGACTCGAATGCCGAATTCGGGGTCTGAGTCGTGGTCAAGCACTCGGCGACGGATGGCGCGGGCCAAACTTTCCCCCTGCACATATTCCCGTGCCACCCAGGTGTAAGGTGCATTTTTCCCTGCTGCCAGCACGGCGACAATTTTGGGATGTCGGAGGGGAAGCAGCGCTTTGATGACGGTGGTGAACTGCTGTAATTCCGCCGGACCATCGGGGAAGGGCGGGGCCAGCACTTTCAAGGCTGCCTCTTGCTCCGTCGTTGCGTGTACCGCGCGAAATACAACGCCGGCGAAACCTCGCCCCAAGCACTCCTGCAATTTGTAATGTCCCAGAGTTTCACCGGCCAGCTCCGGTAACTGCTCCAACTGCGCGTAAAGGGCTTTCGCTGGTTCACTTGCATCCGCGGGTAGAGGCGGCAGGGGCCGGAGCTTGTCCCCCTCCTCTTCGACATCTTCCAGTGGCGAGGTTCGCTTCGGGATGCCAGGCGTGGGGAATTCTTCATCCCAGCCCACCGCTTCGAGACGCAATTGATGGGGGCCGATCCGTAAAACATCGCCGGCTTTTAGCTCATGTCGTGAGACCCGTCGGCCGTTCACCTGCGTCGTGAGCGATCCCTCATCCACGACCTCGATTCGCGGGCCGTCGATTTTCAAAGTGCAGTGCAACCGTTCCACATCCATGCCGCGAAGGATGATGTCGGCTTTCTTGGCGTCCTTGCCAATGGCCACGACTCCGCTTTCCGGCAGGGGAAAACCTCGGCCATCCTCGGGACCAGCGATGGCGAGCAAGCGGCGTTTCTGGCGCGGGGCAAGAAGAGTGGCCAACTCGGTTTCGTCCACGGGCTGTAGGACCATTGTGCCACCAGCGATCGATACGACCTCGCCCAGATCGACCGCTCGACGATCGCCGTCGTCGCCGACCATATGGAGTTCATTCGTTTCGATGTACAGCATCAATCGAAGTTGCCGAACGTCGGCCGGTTGGAGTTGCCAGGTTCCCTCTTTTGAAGCTATCGTGATACGCTCGCCGTCGATCTCCAGCACGAATTGTCGTTGCTGCTCACCACGGAATTCAAGTCGGTAGATGGACATGGGGCATCTCAGATCGTCCGAACGGTGACACTGGGTCCGCCGCTCAGTTTCGGTGATTCTCCGATCCAAGTCAAGATTCTCCGCGTCTCCTCCGACTTCTCGAACAAAATGATGGCGGGCAGAATGACAAAGGCGACGGCGCCAAGAATTCGGTTCTCACGCCCGCCGTCCATTGTTCTCGCCGTTCATCCGCGTCGGCGGTGTCGGCGCGATGGATGCTGATCCGCAGTTGACGATGTTTGCAGGTGTGCTGATGTTGAGCGCCAGACCCCAGCGAAAGGCGCGCAGATTATCGATCGATCCCTATTGGGTGGCGATGGGCGTGATCTGGTTTTCCCTGGGGGGATTGTGGATCGCGTCGATCTGGGATCCCCGTGCCGTGGTCGTGGCCCATATCTTGGGATCGACGATCGGAATTGCGGGGAGTATCTGGCTGATCGTCGTCGCATTTACCGACGACCCCACGGAAGGAACGCTCTGCCTTCTAGTGCCGTGCTACTCTCTGTTCTACGTGATCAAGAACTTTGATGAAACCCAGCGGGCGTTTCTTTTGCAAGCGACCGGATGGATGATGACGGCCGCGTCAGCGTTGCGAGAATATGG
>CAKZUU010000099.1 GCA_937922175.1 uncultured Gemmataceae bacterium | reverse complement strand
TCCTGCTTGAGCATTTGCTTCATCTTCTCGTAACTGGTATGCTCGTCCTTTTTCGAGAAGCCGAGCATTTCCCGCCCGGTGATCTGATCCGCACCGATGTTGGTTGTCATGATCAAAATCGTATTCTTGAAGTCGATTGTTCGACCGACGTTGTCGGTGAGCCGACCCTCTTCCATGATCTGCAAGAGCATGTTCCAGACGTCGGGGTGTGCCTTTTCGATTTCGTCGAGCAAGACGACGCTGTAAGGTTTGCGGCGGATCTTTTCGGTCAGTTGTCCGCCCTCTTCGTAACCGACGTAACCCGGCGGGGCACCGATCAACCGACTGACGTTGTGCTTCTCCATGTATTCCGACATGTCGAGCTGCACGAGGTTGTTTTCGTCGCCGAACATGAATTTCGCGAGCGTCTTGGCCAACAGCGTCTTACCAACGCCGGTCGGGCCAGCAAAGATAAAGCTGCCAATGGGCCGCTTCGGATCCTTGAGACCGGCACGACTTTTACGTACCGCCCGAGCGATCGCACTGATCGCCTCGTGCTGGCTGACCACCGTTTTGTGCAGTTCCTCTTCCATGCGGAGCAGCCGGAGAGTTTCGTCTTCTCCCAGCTTCTTCAGCGGCACGCCCGTCATCTTGCTGACGACTTCGGCAATCACCTCCTCATCGACGACGCCGTCCGTCTCTTTGGCCTTTTCCCGCCATTCACGGGTGATTTGCTCTTTCTTCTTCTTCAGTTTGTCGGCCTGATCGCGCAAGTGGGCGGCCTTCTCGAAGTCCTGTTCCGAGACGGCGTCCTCTTTCTCCTTGTTCAATTTCTCGATCTGTTCGTCAAGTTCCTTCAAGTCCGGCGGCCGAGTCATGGCCTTCAGACGCAAACGGGCACCCGCTTCGTCGATGACGTCGATGGCTTTGTCGGGCAGGCAGCGGCCCGAGATATAACGATCGGACTGTTCAACGGCGGCCACAAGAGCAGCATCGGTGATGTGGACCCGATGATGGGCCTCGTAACGGTCGCGCAATCCCTTCAGAATGGCGACGGTTTCTTCCTTACTCGGCGGATTGACAATGATCTCCTGGAAGCGTCGCGCCAGAGCCGCATCCTTCTCGATGTATTTGCGGTACTCATCGAGGGTCGTCGCGCCGATGCACTGAATCTCGCCGCGGGCCAACGCCGGTTTCAACACGTTGCTGGCGTCAATGGCTCCTTCCGCACCTCCCGCGCCGACCAAGGTATGCAACTCGTCGATAAATAAGATCGTGTTCTTGGCGCGGCGGACCTCGTTCATGACGGCTTTGATCCGCTCCTCGAATTGTCCACGGTACTTCGTGCCGGCGACCATCATGGCCAGGTCGAGCACAACGATCCGACGGTCGCGAAGGAGTTCAGGGACGTTGTTGTCAACGATGGCCTGCGCGAGACCTTCGACGATGGCGGTCTTGCCGACGCCGGCCTCACCGAGGAGAACGGGGTTGTTCTTTTGCCGCCGACTCAAAATCTGGATCACGCGCTCGATTTCATTGGTTCGTCCGATGACGGGATCAAGCTTGCCTTGGCGGGCCAATTCCGTCAGATCGCGGCCGAAACTGTCCAGAGCCGGCGTTTTGCTCTTGCTCTTGCCTGCCGTCCGCTCACCCCGATCGCGATCGCCTTCGCTTCCGGTTTCCATGTTATGCCCCAAAAGATTCAGGACCTCTTCTCGGACATCCTCCAGCTTCAGTCCTAGGTTCATCAGGACCTGTGCCGCCACCCCCTCCTGTTCCCGGAGCAGTCCCAAGAGGAGATGTTCTGTTCCGACGTAGTTGTGATTGAGGTTTCGCGCCTCCTCGATCGAATACTCAATCACCTTCTTCGCACGGGGGGTATGCGGCAATTTGCCCATCGACACCATCTCGCCGGACCCGGGCTGTACAATCTTTTCCACCTCGCTGCGGATCTTCCGCAGGTCGATGTCCAGATTCTTCAGCACATTGGCCGCCACGCCGGAACCTTCCTTCACCAATCCCAAGAGGATATGCTCGGTGCCGACGTAATCATGGTTGAATCGTTGGGCCTCTTGATTGGCCAACTGCATGACCTTCCGAGCACGATCGGTGAATCGTTCATACATGCCTGCCGTCTCCTGGGTCGGGGCGCTTTGACCAGCCGCCTCGACGTGTCGCCGCAGTCGTGGGCGCTGTCCCGATCCCGGCTCTGATTAACCTCAACTCCTCCACACTTCCTACTGCTATCTTATCTTAGGAGATTTTGTCCAAATGGTGCGCAGCCAAGCTCCCATCTCCCCGGGATCGCTCGCACTGGGGACCCCCTCGTTTCGGGGCAGGGGCGGCCGCAGCTCGTGAGATTCTAAGTTCGACCCCCGAAAAATCAAGGGACGAGCGCCGACCGCACTCCGGGTGACAACACGTTTGCGTTTTTACCCTCTCGACCTGACCTGCTTCGATTGCCTCGATGGGCCAAGGAGTCCCGCCCGAACGCAAAGAGCTTTCCGAAAAAGGCCGTGGGTGACCCTCTCGTTTCCTTCGAGATTTCCCCAAATTGCACATCGGCCGATCGTGTGCGGCCCTCAGTCCGAGTCGATGACTCGACTCCATCGACGCGACGGGGAACGGTGGCAGGACGAGCCGATGTCTCGACCGTCTCTGGGTTCGCGAACGAGACTCAACGAGACCCTTGCGCTAATGCTTGTTGCCAGGCTGACGTCGACTTGGCGACGTTTTTTCGGCCCGTGATCTTCTGCAACGCTTCGTGAGCGCGATCGCGGACGGCGACGTCACGATCATCGACCAAGGGCAAGAGAGCTTCTAAGGCGAGAGGATTCTTTGATTGACCCAGGGCGCGGATGGCGGCCAACCGCGCATCGCGCTGGATCTGCGTCTCGGGATCGGCGTGCCCGAGGAGCAAGGCCAGATCACCCTGGGGGGAGTGGCTCGTCTGTTCGATTGCTGATTGTTCGGACGGAGGGCGCGGAGTCGTGGCAACCTGGCAGAGAAGTTGCAGACCCTCCGCGTGATCCTTGCCGCCTAACGAATGCATGGCAGCGCACCGTATGGCATTCGCAATTTCGGTGGGGAACTGTCGGGAGGCATGGTAAGCCTGAATCAATGCTGGTGCCGCTCTCTCATCTCGAAATCGACCCAGAGTTTCAATGGCCGCCAGTCGGCAGAGCGGGCGAGGGTCTTCGACCGCAGCTTCCGTCAGGATTTGGACGATTTCATTTTGCAATTCCGGGCTGCCCCCGGAGAGGGTGGGTTCCTTCAGCCGGCGCATCGCTTTGGCTCGGGCGTCGCCGTCAGTGCTGGTGCGCAGAACCTCGACTGGGTCGGGGGAGGAGACGACATTTTGAAGTCGAAAGTCTCGGCTGGTCACCTCATCGATCACGCGGTGACAACCGACCCAAGCTACCAGCCCGGCGAGGCTGAATCGCGAGATCAACGGCCAACGCCTGCCGAGCGGCATGATCGCCCTCCTTCAACCGGTTCCCTGCGGCGGCTGGAACCAAGCGAGGCAAGCGGATAGCATATCCGCCGGGAGGCCGTCAAGAGACGCTGTCGCTCGCCCTATCTTTTTCCCCAACAGGGTGGTCATGGTGCGCCGTTCCATCCTCTGGTGGCACGCGACTTGGTTTCTGACGACATTTTTGCTCGCCACCGGGATCGTCTGGCGAGCGGGGGCGTTGCGACAGGGCATTGTGTGGTTACTGGCGTGGGGAGTTGCTGCCAGCGTCGTCACTGCGGGGTTTTTTGGGATGGACAAGTGGTTTGCTCAGCGCGGAACACCACGAGTCCCTGAAAGGACTCTGTGGCTGGCGTCGTTGGCGGGTGGGTCGCCGGGAGCGTGGCTCGGGATGCGGCTGTTTCGCCACAAAACAGCGAAACGTTCCTTTCGATCCGTCTTCGGCATGATCTTGGCGATGCAGGCGATTCTCGGGGCGATCGTCGTGGCGATGATCGTTCGTGGCGAAATCCTCACCACTCGGCCATAAGAGCCGTCGGTTTGTCCGGGTAGACGGGGATGGTTCGCCCGAGCACCGTCGAGAGCATTTCGCGGAACTCATCTCGTAGTCGGCAGATGGCCAGCGTGCTGTTGTTGTGACGGAGCCAACGCGCCAAGTTCGCCACCATCATCGCCCCGGCACTCGACATGCGGCGAACGTTCTTAAAATCGAGAAGGACACGGAGGCTCTGGGCGTTCAGGTTGTCACGGAGCTCTTTATCGATGTGGGCGAGTTCCGCCTCATCCACGAGGTAAACATCGTTGATTCGGACGACCGTGACGTTCCCCTCGCGGGAAATGCGAAGTCGTCCGCGCACCACTCCTCGCTGGGCGCTGAGCCGATCGAGAATGGCGGCGGCGGCTTGGGCAGCATCGAGAGAGTGAGTTTTCGCATTGGCCATCATCACGAGTTCATCAACAGCTTGCAGCTTTTTGGTGCTCTGCGCTTCGTCCAAGCAGCGAAGGGCCCACTCCTCCAGATCGCGTTGGGAGAGCGGTTTTTCGCGGAACTGGATGATGAATTCCAACGGACCGACCTTGATCTTGTCGCCGGCATGCAGAGGCCACTCGGCGTTTTCGGGCATGGGCTCGTCGTTCACCAGCGTCTGGCCGCCCATGTCGCGAATGAACACCTTGCGGTCGCGACTGACCAGGGCACAATGACGCTCTGCCACGGTGGGGTGCGTCGAGCGTAACTGACACGAGGGATCCGAACCGATCATGAACAAATCAATTTCAATCGGGATAGGTAGACCTTGATGTTTACCCTTGGCGACGATGAGATAGAACTTCATGGGAGTTCACCCCGACGCACCGCCTGACCGAAACCCCGCCGATTTTCACCTGTTCAGTGTACTTCAATTTGTCGAACGTCGCAATCGAAAATGAATAATGTTTGAAGAGGTCGGAGCCGACAGCGTTCCCGTCGTTGGCGCCGCGTCGCCCGACCGAGGATCGGCGGTCGGCGCTTGATTCCCTCAGGGGGTGAGTTAATCTAAACAGAGCGGCGTTGCGATAACGAAGCGACTAAGGTTTCTGCGGAAATGTCGTCCATTAGCGAAGTCGAAGAGCTCGGCCGGTTCGCACTGCGGGTCAATCTGATCAGCGAGCCTCAATTGATGGAGTGTCTGGACGAGCTCGGCCCCGTCGCCGACTCGCAGGATCTTCTCCAGCTTCTTGTGCGCAAGCAATACATCACCACCTTTCAAGCTTCCAAGTTGGAGCGACGCGATCCGGATGGGTATTTTCTAGGTGGCTACAAACTCCTGTACAAAATCGCTTCGGGTACCTTTGGCCGAGTGTATCGGGCGGAAGATCCCCGGACCGGCGCGGTTGTCGCCCTCAAGGTTCTCCGACGTCGGTGGACGGAAGACAACAACAAGATTGTCCTCTTCGAGCGTGAAGGAAAGTTCGGGATGCGGTTGCATCACCCGAACATCGTGCAAATTCTCGGCGTCCACTGTGATCGCACCTCGAATCAATTCTTCATCGTGATGGAGTTTGTGGAAGGGACGAACCTGCGCTCCCTCCTGTCGGTGCGGAAGAAACTGCCTTTAGCTGAAGCCATGAAAATCTTGGAGGAATCAGCTGCGGGGCTAGCAGATGCGTTCGCCCACGGCATGACCCACCGTGATATTAAACCCAGCAACATCTTGCTATCGACCCAGGGCGTTGCCAAACTTGTCGATTTCGGGCTGACCGAATTGACGAGCAAGGTGGGTTATTCCGTCATCGAAGACGAGAACATCAACGTCGACCGCACTGTGGATTACGCTGGTTTGGAGCGGGCCACCAATGTCCCCGTGGGGGATCCTCGAAGCGATATTTTCTTCTTGGGATGTGTCTTTTACGAGATGCTGTCCGGACGACCGGCCCTGCCGCCGACCAAGGATCGCCGGGTCCGCATGCAGAAGCAACGCTTTGAGCAGATCAAGCCGCTGACGCAGGAGGATGTGCCCGACGCTCCGCCAGCCGTGTTTCAACTGCTCGATCGCATGATGAGTTTGGACCCGCAGCGACGGTTCCAGAACCCCCAGCAATTGCTTGATGCGATTCATGCTGTGCAAGCCGAGCTGGCCGCCGGGACATCGGCAACGGCGAACTCAAATTCGCAGCCGGCTGTGTTCGTCGTGGAGAAACGAGAAAAGTTACAGGAAGTCCTTCGCGAAAAGTTCAAACAATTGGGATTCCGCGTTCTGTTGTCGATCGATCCGAAGCGGGCTTTGCAGTCCTTTCGTCAGAAGCCCTTCGATGCGCTCGTCCTGAACGTAGCGACGCTGGGGGAGAACGCGCTGGACGTTTTCGATGAGTTCCGCCGTGAGGCCAATCGAGGCTCCACTCGCTGCATTTGCATCGCTTTGTTGGCGCAGGACCAAGAATGGCTCCGGTCGCGGGTGCGCGAGGGTGACGACACGGTTGTTTTGACGTTCCCGTTGAAGAAGGGGTCCCTGGAGCGGGCCTTGGCACCGTTGTTGCCGCCTCAGCCAGCCTCTGTCGAAGCGGAGGTCGAGACACCGCAGGAGGCTTAAGAGGACCTCCGGTTCACCTCGGGGATCGGTCGGCCCATCCGGGTCAAAAGCATCTTCATATCTTCCCAAACTTGTCGTCGCGGCTCCGGCGAGGCGCTCCGCAATAAATACGCTGGGTGAAAGGTGCATATCACCGGAATGCCCTGAAACTCATAGAAACGGCCTCGCATCTTACCGATCGACAACTTGGAGTCGAGCAGGTAATTGGCCGCGCTGGCCCCTAAGCAGACGATGTAGCGGGGTTGAACCAAGTCAAGAGTACGCTCCAAAAACGGTCGGCAATTGGCTGCCTCGTCGGCCCGTGGCGTCCGATTCCCCGGAGGCCGACATCGCAGGATATTGCAAATGTACACCTCCTCCCGCTTCATCCCGCAGGCTGCGATGATGCGATTCAATAATTGTCCGGCGGCACCGACAAAAGGCTCTCCCTGACGGTCTTCGTCGGCCCCCGGAGCCTCACCGATAAAACAGACTTCCGCATCCAGTGGACCCACGCCAAATACGGTCTGCGTTCGTGTGGCTGCCAGTTCCTTGCATTTGGTACACGCTTTCACCTCCTCCGACAGCAACTGCAACGCCTGGTGACGGTCGCTCACGGGGGGGGAAGGCGTGTGGTGTTGCGTCAACAAGGACATCGGAGGGGCGCCTTTCTCCTCGGGCGACTTGCGTGGCCTCGGTATGAACTCGATTCCGGCGTTGCGATATCGTTCGAAGTAGGCTCGTAATTGCCGATCGGCTTCGTCATCGGTCATTCAATCGGTTCTCCTCTCGAGAGTGTGTCATTCGCTCCGGATTGGTTGCCCGGCCCGCCCTCGCTTGCGTACACCATTTACATAGGGAGATTTCGGGGCAGGAGTGATCATGGCCGATCAATTCACCCTCGGTTTGCTGCAAATGCGCTGTGCCACCGATCCGGCCACGAATCTGGAGCGGGCTGAGGCGGGGATCCGACAAGCCGCCCTAGGTGGAGCGAATATCGTCTGCTTGCCGGAACTATTCACATCGCCGTATTTCTGCCAGCGCGTCGACCCTCGACTTTTTGACCTGGCGGAATCGATCCCGGGCCCGACGACCCAGCGATTTTCAAAGCTCGCAAACGACTTGGGGGTCGTCATTGTCGCATCGTTGTTTGAGCGACGGGCGCCAGGTTTGTATCACAACACCGTTGCGGTTCTGGATGCGGACGGATCCCTCGCCGGGACCTATCGAAAAATGCACATCCCCGACGATCCTTTGTACTACGAGAAATATTATTTCACCCCCGGCGACCTGGGCTTTCGTTGTTTCGCCACGCGACATGGTCGAATCGGCACGTTGATCTGTTGGGATCAGTGGTTTCCTGAAGCTGCCCGGTTGACAGCCCTTCAGGGCGCGGAAGTCATTGTGTATCCGACCGCGATTGGCTGGCATCCGTCGGAAAAAGCGGAGCACGGCCAGGCCCAATATGAGGCATGGCAAACCATTCAGCGGGGGCATGCCATCGCCAACGGCGTATATGTCGCCGCGATCAACCGTGTGGGGCACGAGGGGGAATCATCCGGTGGTCTCGAGTTTTGGGGTGGATCGTTCGTCGCCGATCCGTTTGGAGTCATTCTCCGGCAGGCTCCGCACCAGGCCGAGGATCTTCTTGTCGTCAGTTGTCATCGGCGGAGGATCGAAGACGTTCGTCGAAATTGGCCCTTCTTGCGCGATCGCCGCATCGACGCCTTCGCCGATCTGACGAGACGGGCCATCGACGGTTAAAATGCTCGGGCCGCATCACACCGGACGCGGCCCTTCATCGGGGTCACCTTGGTGCGGTTCCTTTGCCGATCATTTCGGCTTTGCCGGCACCTTTGGACGGGCTCCGGGAATCTCGGGTCGATCGGATCCTCTGCCGAGGACTTTGCTTGGTTCACGGCTTGCCGTTCCAGGATTCAGCGGTCCCGGATTGTCCGGCAAACCCGATCGTGAAGGGTTCGCTGCCTTCTCATTCAACTGAGGGGCACGATCAGGTTTCGTCACACCACTCTTTTGCCTCGGTGACTCAGGAATCTTTGGTTGTCCGAGGCCTGGCACTGCCGACCCCCGTGGCGTCTTGTTCGGTCCGCTCCGAAGACCTGACGCTTTGATCCCATCGTTGGTTGGCGGACTCGGTCGAGTCAAATGAAGATCCGGCAGATTCAGTGTGTTCGCGGATTTCGGTGGCTCGATATTAGCGAGAGCAGGTCGATTAGGGTTGGGTTTATTGAGTTCGGGATTACCGGGTTTTTGGGGGATAGAGGGGAGTTTGGGCCGTTCGATGTTGGGGAGGGCGGGCCGATTGATGGTCGGTTTGTTAGGTTCGGGATTGCTGGGTTTGTTGGGGAGTGAGGGGAGTTTGGGCCGTTCGATGTTGGGGAGGGCGGGCCGATTGGTGTTCGGTTTGTTAGGTTCGGGATTGCCAGGCTTGTTGGCGATGTTGGGGATAGAGGGGAGTTTGGGCCGCTCAACGGCCGGTGGAGGCGGAGTGATGTTTGGTTTGGTGACTGTGGGAGCGGTCAAGTTCTTGGGCAATTCGAGCTTCAATGTCTTTGGAGCGGATGGTTTCGATCCGGCTGTTGATCCGAGCAGCTTCCCTTCAAGGTCTGACCGTTGTTTTGCAAGGTCTTTGATCTGTTTGCTGTCACGGACAAGGTCGTGACGCTGATGGGCGGGGACAGGCTTCAGATTCTGAAACTTGGCCAA
>CAKZUU010000098.1 GCA_937922175.1 uncultured Gemmataceae bacterium | reverse complement strand
ATCGCCAGCATCACGGGCAAGGCTCGGCTGGGCCATCGGGCGGAATGGTGCAGGGCGTAGAGCGTGACGGCAGAGAAAAAGTACGAGATGATCGCGGGTTGTAAGATCAACCGAGGGGCCATGGCGAGGAGGGCGAGCCCGACGGCGATGGCCGCCAGCCAGCGAGACGGATCGGCTTTTGAGCCGAGACGAATCGCCTCGCCGTGGGCGGGCCGGCATGCCAGGATCAACACCAGCGCCAGCACCGCGATGGTCCCTGCCTTGACGGCGACGAGGGCTTCGTGTTCGGGCGAGAGGTCGTACAATTTCCACCACAGCAGATCGGTCAGCCAGGCATGATTCACCCAGGTCCGCCCCTCGGAAACGAAGCTGAAGGGGTCTCGGCCGAAAGCGTAGTTACCCTCGGCAATGAGCCGGCCTGTCGCGAGGTGCATCCAGACGTCGCTATTTTTCACGGCGAACGAGGCGAGCATGAAGCCCAAGGCGACGACAATCGGCACCATCAACCATTCCAGGCCACGCATCATGAACGCGGCACGGATCACCGCGGGATCGGGTCGGGAGGCAGGACTACCTTGCATGGGTCGTTTTCTCAGGCCGGGCGCGATAGTTTACCTACGATGTTCCCCCGTGCCGAGTTCGACCGACGGGCGGTCGCAGCACGGGAGCATCCGCTGACTTCATCCTATGACATGCTGTATTCGTCGGTCGCCGCTCGGCGGGGTTCTCCAGACGAGAAGAGACCTCGTGCTGAGTCTGGTGGCGATTGTTAGTTTCCTACCCGGATCGCCGCGTGGATGGGCGGCGGATTCGACCGTCACCTTGGATCTTCTGCTGGTCAATGCCCGGATCTGGACGGGCAATCCAAAGATTCCCGAGGCCACGACGCTGGGCGTTGCCCAGGGGAGGGTCGTTTGGGTTGCTTCTGCCGAGCAATGGCAAAAAATCCGGAATTGGGTGTCGGCTCGGCGGGTCATCGACGCGCAAAATCGCCGCGTTGTCCCAGGCTTTTATGATTCGCATCTTCATCTACTCACCGGAGGTCTGCGGCTGAGCCAGGTGGCATTGAAAGATGCTGCCGACGAGGCAGAGTTCGGCCGACGACTGCGAGAGTTCGACCGCAAGTTGCCCCGCGATCAGTGGATGTTGGGGGGCGAGTGGGACCATGATCGAGCCTTGAAGGGACAATTGCCCTCCGCCGAATGGCTCGATCGTTATGTCAAAGATCGGCCGGTGTTCTTGCGTCGGTACGATGGGCACATGGCCGTCGCCAACTCCCGGGCGCTGCAACTCGCCGGAATTACGAAAGACACACCGGAGGTCGGCGGGGGAGTCATTTACCGCCAACCGGGGAGTCGAGAACCAACCGGTTTGCTCCGCGATGCCGCTATGTCGTTGGTCGAGAAAGTCATCCCGCCACCAAGCGAAAAGGCGATTGTCGAGGCCGTTCGACGAGCGCTGGGCGAGCTGCGGATGTACGGCATCACCAGTGTCCAAGATATGGATGGAAGTGACGCAGCCACTCGGCGCAAGCTCTTCCGACTGTACCAACGATGGGCCCAGGAGGGGGAACTGTCCTGTCGCATCGACCTTCGCTGGCCTCTGCTGAATTGGCGGGAATTGGCGGATCTCGGCGTGACGGCCAACTTCGGCAACGACTTTGTTCGCATCGGCGGGGTCAAAGGGTTTATGGATGGCTCGCTCGGTTCCTCGACCGCCAAGTTCTTTCAGCCGTATCTGAATGAGCCGGAGAGTACCGGAATTTTTGTGACTCCGCCCGCGGTGATGCGCATGATGGTGCGGCAAGCCGATGCGGCTGGCCTGAGCGTCGCTGTCCATGCGATCGGCGACCAGGGCAACGCGGAGATGCTGACGATTTTTCACGAGGTCACTCAGGTGAACGGGGCGAGAGACCGTCGCTTTCGCATCGAGCATGCTCAACATCTTCGCCCGGCAGACATTCCTCGCTTCGCCGGGTCGAAGGTCATCGCGTCGATGCAACCCTATCACGTCATCGACGATGGGCGATGGGCCGAGGGAAGAATCGGACCGGCCCGATGCGCGACGTCCTACGCTTTCCGCTCGCTGCTGGATGCCGGTGCCGTGCTGGCGTTTGGATCGGATTGGTCGGTCGCTCCGTTGAACCCGATGCTGGGGATCGACGCGGCCGTGCACCGCCGAACGTTGGACGGGAAACATCCCGAGGGTTGGTTTCCGGAACAGCGGATTACGGTCGAAGAAGCCCTTCGGGCGTACACGCAAGGATCAGCGTATGCGGCTTTCCAAGAGCACAGCCGCGGTCAACTGGCCCCCGGTTATCTCGCTGATTTCGTCATTCTCTCGGAAGATATTCTTGATCCCGCTCAGCGTGATCGGCTGGCAAAGATTCGAGTCATGATGACCATCGTCGGGGGCAAAGTGGTGTATGAATCTCCGCCGCCGCAATAGCTCGGTGTCCGCCTCCCCGAGGCGACCTTGACAAGCGGATCCCGTCGATCGGGTTGGGGACTCCGGGAGTGACGCATGGCCATCTGGACATTGGCGCGAAAAGATCTGCGAGTGCTCATACGGGATACCCGGGCTGCCATCATCCTGCTGACGATGCCGCTGCTGTTCATCCTGGTGCTGGGCGTGGCGTTGGGAGAGAGTTTCGGTCAGAAGCCGGATGAGCGCTTGCGGATCAGTGTCGTTGATGAAGATGCGGGGCTGCCGCCGGATCCGGGGCCTTATCCGGGACGGAAATGGTCCGAGGTGGTGCGGGACGACCTGGCGCAAACCGGGGGAATCAAGGTCGAGGTCATTCCAACACGACACGAGGCTGAAGAACTGGTTCGGCGCGGCAAGCGGTCGGCGATTCTCGTGTTTAGTCCCGAGTTCAGTCGCCGGGTCCACCAATGTTCGTTTCTGGATGACAAATTCACCGGCGGACAACCCGCGATCAATCCGTTTTTTCGTGACGGAATTGACGTGGCGAGTTTGGGATTGGAAGTTCTCGAGGATCCGAAACAGATTCTGGCCGCCTCGATCATTAAGCAGGTGGCCCAAGTCTCATTGCTCCGCGTGGTCATGCCGTGGATGATCGGTCGCGCCTTTGACAAAATCGGCGACAAACAGTTCATCGACGAAATGGCCGAGCGGGTCGAAGTTTCCTCGCCGTTCGGCCGGTCGAAGTTCAAACCCTTGAAAGCGTTGAACGAGAAACAGCGGCTGGAAGTGGGGATGGGCGTGCAAGAGTCGCTCCAGGAAATCTTCCGCAAGTACGATCTGCGGGCCAAAAACTGGGCATCGCTGACACGATCCGAACCGGCTTCGCCTGCCGAAGGGGCGCTGACCGTCTACCAGTCGGAGGGGGGCTTCCAACTCGGTCGCGGGGCAATCCGCTATCAATTGCTGGTCCCCGCTGCGACCGTCATGTTTGCGTTTTTTCTGGTGCTGAACGTTGGTTGGTTGTTCGTCGCGGAACGACGGCAGGGCACCTTGCTAAGGCTTCGGGCGGCCCCGTTGTCGCGTGCCGAGATCCTGCTCGGCAAGTTGTTGCCTTGCTACCTGGTCTCTCTCGGTCAAGGGGTGTTTCTGTTGGCGGCGGGTCGTTTGATCTTCGGGATGACTTGGGGACCGTACCCCGCGATGTTGCCCCTGGTGGTCGCGACCACCTCGTTGGCCGCTGTCGGCTTAGCAGTGCTGGTCGCGAGTGTCGCTCGGACCGAGTCGCAAGTTTCGATCTACGGGTCGT
>CAKZUU010000097.1 GCA_937922175.1 uncultured Gemmataceae bacterium | reverse complement strand
CGCACACGAACCAAAACGACGGGCAATATCCGAAATGAGTTGGGGGTTTTTGACCGCGGCAGAATTGATGCTGACTTTTTCGGCTCCCGCTTGAATCAACCGGGCCGCGTCGTCCACCGTGCGAATTCCGCCGCCGACCGTCAAAGGCATGAAAATCTGTTCCGAAACACGCCGGACAATGTCCAGCATGATCGCCCGATCCTCGTGGCTGGCGGTAATGTCGAGGAAGACCAACTCATCTGCGCCGTCGGCTTCGTACCGACGCGCCACCTCCACGGGATCACCGGCATCTTGCAGATGAAGGAAATGGACGCCTTTGACGACCCGGCCCCGATCGACATCCAGACACGGGATAATCCGCTTGGTCAACACGGCGAACACTCGACGACCACAAACGCACGCATTTTAGAATGTATCGGGGCTTCGCGAGGGGGTCAACTTGGCATTCGAGGTATGTCGGGAAACGATTGGGGGTCCCCTCGCTATCCCGCTTCGGAGACCCCCGCTTCGGTGGAGGATGCCGCTCTCGAACGCGAGAGCTACATATGATACCCACCGGATAAAAACGTCGCGCTCTTAAGCTACTTGATTGGCCACGCACCACAGCAGGTAAGCCACTCGTTCGTGCAAGACACGGCGACGACGAACGGACTCCACGAATCGCTCACGCCAGGCGTAGTAGATCAGGGCAATCGTCAGCGCGGCCAAATTGCACCAAACCAGGGGCATGGTCATATCCCGCTCCATCGATCGAAACGTTCGCCCTTCGTCGGGTGGGTGCTCGGCTCACACAGGCGCGGCCTTCCCATCCTCAGCAAAAATGCTACACAAAGTAAAATCCGTCAAATCGGAATCGTTTTTTGGGAACTTTTTCACTGGGGCGTTTGACTCGGAGGATCCATCCGTTCGCCCCGCAGGCCCGTCAACCCTTCGCTCCCCAGCATGACGACCCTGCCCGACACCTCGATCTCAAAGAGATCATCCAAGGGCTGGTATCCCCGCACCACGACGCCGGCGCCCGGGACAAGCCCATGCTGTCGCCATTGCTTCAGCCGACGGGGGTCATGGTCGGGCACCTCACGGATAATCGCTGACTGACCGGGTCGAAGGTCGATCAAGTCGCACAGGTCTCGACGGGGGATCTCACCCTCGCGCGAGGGGATCAGATGACCGTGCGGATCTTCGAGCGGTTCACCCAGATGAGCGGCCAGGGCTTGCTCGAGTCGCGGCGAGATGGCGTGTTCGAGAGCTTCAGCCTCGGCATCGACCTCGCTCCAGTCCAGACCCAACACTTGGGTCAGAAACAACTCGACGAGTCGGTGTCGGCGGATAACTCGACGGGCCACGCCCAACCCGCGGTGGCTCAACCGTGCGCCGGTGCCGGGTTGATACTCAATCCAACCGGCTCCGGCCAATCGTTTCAGCATGCCCGTCACCGAGGGGGAACGGACCCCCATGGCCGCGGCGATTTCCGTCGGTGCCACCATGCGCTGATCGCCGCCCAAGTGGTGGATCGCTTTAAGATAATTCTCGACGGCATGCGACAACCGGTCCGGCATGGTTGCCCCACCTCAACGACGCTAGCGGATCAAGGCCCAACTTCCCCATAGCGTCAATCCGAAACTGAAACGGAGAGCGTACTGCGCGGCCAACCAATAGAAGCTCTTGGAAATCAACTGACGAAGTTCCTCCAGCGCTTTTCGAACCTCGTCTGCCACTTTTTGCCGTGGATCGACCTGTCCGAACGTGATCACTCGAATCAGAGTCACTTTCCAGCCGGCCAACCAGGACTCCGCGCGATCGAGTTGCTTGATCGTCTCTTCGTCGTTGACTGTTCCGACGCGTATCAGAAAGTACGCATCAATCGCAAGCATCGGGAGGCCGCTTGCCAAGAGGGCGACGCCGACAACCCAATGTTCCCGCAGGTCGTGAAGGGTGACGGAGGCCTCGGGAAGGATCCCTCGCGAGAAGACAATCTGCACCACCATGATAAGGAACGCCAAAATGGTCGGGGCCAAGGTCACGCGATTCAGAAGGATGCCACGATTCTCCATCAATAATGTTAAAAGTTTGGGCCAACGGGACGGGGCTCGACTCAAAATATGAAAGATAGCTCGATACTGTCGCCAGCGGCGCCAGGTACTGAAAAGGAAAAATGCCGCGACATAAATGTCGAACATATTGATAAGATTCGCCCGCCCCATGCGGCTACAGTATAATGGCGGTGCCTCGGGGGTAGTGAGGCTGCTTCGATCCTCTGCCTCGCGACGGAGTTCCTTTCATGCGCCAAGGGCTTGCACTTCTGACCGCACTTTTGCAAATGAGCGTCGGAATCTCCTGCGTCGCCGTGGCCTTTCGCTTGCCGCGCCCGGAACCTGCGCGGCAGACATTCGATCATCTTCAACAAACCATCGAGCGGACGGCACATCAAGTCGCACTCTTTGAGCAACGTCTCGCCGCCGTGGGACGTGCCGACGTCGCGACTCGTGTTCGTCAGGTCCGGGAGCGCTCGTTGGCATGGGAGCCGTGGCTCCGCGAACATTCTTGGGACCATCAATCCTTGAGTCAAATGCGCGACACGTTGAGTCAAATAAGTCGAGGGCTGTCGCGATGGAACGAGACCTTCGACGCGGAACAGATTCGCACCTTTGCCTCGGGATTAAGGGAAGGCGCTCAATTTCTCGACGAGAACGTCATCGGATCAGCCGAGCAATCAGCCGAACACATTCAGTCGCTGGCGAAGATGCTGAGCAAGGACGCGGAGTCGCTTTCGACGTTGACCCGGGATTTATCGAATGATTGGGGAACGGCTGAGGAAGTTGAAAAGGCCTTGGGCCGACTTGATGAGGGCTTGAGTCGCATGGGATCGATGTTCGAGGAGAAGCGGGTCCGGGCCATGCGCACGGGGTTAGCGGGACTAGAAACTTCCTTGGACGCGACGGCGGGTCAAGTCGAGAAACTCGCGGGGTACAAATACCCCGTGGTGCGTTTCGTTGGCTGGCGCCCCGAAATCGACGAGAAACCGTTCTGGCCGAACGGAGAGCGAATCGCGACGGGCTTGCGGCAAGCGACCGAAGGCGTCCGAGCGGCTCAGACTGAGTTGGAGACGCTGTCGCGCGATTTACCGGTGATCAAAGATTCGTTAGAACAAAGCCGTAAGACCTTGAGTCAGACGCGCTCGGCGGTACGGCTCGCCTTATCGCATCGGGACAAATTGGAGCCTCTTCTTCGCGAGACTCCGCAACGAGCGGCGACGCTCGCGACGACATTGCCGAAACTGGCGGAAACTCTCGCGGACAGCCTGCGACAAACTTCGCGACTTCGAGAGATGACAAAAGGATTGCAGCAGGCGGCGGCCGTTCTTCAGAAACAAGCGGACCATTGGTCACAAACACGTCAGAACATCCAACAAATCGCTCGTGGATTGGAGATCCGTGCCGAGCAACTTCGCCGCATCACGGACCAACCGGACGAATTCGACTCCGTTCGGAGGCAAATCGCGGATCTCGTGACCACCTTGACGGACCTGCTGCCGTTGCTGACCGACGTCGTCGGCGACTCACCCCGTACCGACGCGGACAACCTCGAGCAGCTCCGAGGGAACCTTGAACACACGGCGGAGCGAATCCCCGACTTGCGAGATCGAGCGGTGGATTCACTGGCAGCGCTTCGTTGGCTGTTCTTGCTGGGCGGTGCTCTTCTCTTTTTGAACGCGGTGCAGAAGATGCGGCACGAACGTCCTCGTGAGCGTGGATCCCCCTCATGATCAACCCCGTCGCTTACCACCCGAGGCACCGCTGCGAGAGCAACGGCACCTCTGAGTGGCGAAACGGCAGGCGGAAGAGAATCACTTGATGAAGAGCATCTCCCGATAGGTCGGGATGGGCCATAGATCGTCGGCAACGATGGTTTCGAGATAATCCGCTGTTCGGCGAACCTCGTTCATCGCAGGGAGCACCCGATCCCGCATGTGCTTGGCATGGTCATAGACATCGCCGTGGGGATGGTCCATTTCGTGCTGCAATTTGGTCAGCGATTTTTGCAAATCGCTGATGGCCATCGTCAGATGGCGCAACAACTCTACCTGGTCCGAGGCATCCACGCCGGCTTGTTTAGCTGTATTCACCGCTTGCGCGACCTCACTCTGGTACCGGAGGGCGGCAGGCAAGATCATCGTCCGACCCATGTAACCGGTCAGCCGTGCTTCGACATTGATCGTCTTGATGTAGTTCTCGCACAAGATATTGAACCGGCTTTGCAGCTCGCGTTCACTGTAGACGCCGTATTTGCTGAACAACTCGATCGTGTCCTTGCGAATCACGACGGGCAGAGCATCCACCGTGTTCTTGAGGTTGGGCA
>CAKZUU010000096.1 GCA_937922175.1 uncultured Gemmataceae bacterium | reverse complement strand
GGTCCGAGTGTGGCCGGCACCGCGTAGCGCTTCGGTGAGGATGTTGGTGCAAGCCAGAGCCGGCATGGCAAACGCGACGAGTCGAAGCACCGGAACGCCGACATCGATCACCGGCCGCTGATGATCACCCGGGGAAAAGAGTCGGAACATCGGTTCGGCGAGAGAGAAGAAGATCAGGCCCATGAGCGACATGAAGGCCGCTCCCAACCACAGCGCGGTCCAACCACCTTGGGCAGCCCGTCGTGGCCGACCCGCGCCCAAATTCTGGCCGACCAACGCCATGGCCGCCACGCCGAACGCTTTCCCCGAGAGATAGCCCAGTCCCTCCCATCGGATCGCGTGGCCATGAGCTGCCACCGTGACATCACGCATCGTTCCAACACCGATTTGATTGATCAGACGGAGGAACCAAAGTTGGCCCAAAACGACGGAAACGGTGTCAATCGCTGCCGGAACGCCGACACGCAACAGGCGATACATCAACGCGACATCGGGTCGAAGTCCGCGCAAGTGGAGTCTCAGGCCGTATCGTCCGTGGAGAAGAACAGCCACGACGATGGCACTGCCGATGACATGACTGACCGCCGTTCCAACCGCAATCCCTTGGAAGCCCCACCTCGGCAGCGGTCCGACGCCGTGGAAAAATCCCCACGCCAGCGGGATATTGCATAAAGCGACAAAACCCGAAACAACCGGACCGGTTCGGGTATCGCCAGCGCCGATCAAGCAATGAATGCCGGCCTGCTCGACCACTTGGAACACCAGCAGTGCTACCAGGGGACGCAAGAAATCGACGGCGAACCGACCAGCATCACCTGTCAGCCCCAACCCGTTCACGATCCACGGAGCCGACCACCAACCGAGCATCCCGCCGACGATTCCTAGAATCACGGCCAGCAGAAGGGACTGCTGCACGGTTCGGTTCGCATCGTACCAGTTTCGGGCCCCCACAAAACGAGCCACCAAAGCCGTGCTGCCCACGCCCACCAACACGGTGGAGCTGGACAGGAACCACGTCAGGTAGCTGATATTCCCTTGAGCCGCCTGATAAGCGACGTGCTGGCTCACGTCCGCAGGAACATTGTTGCCGGCCAGGTAGCTGTCGTAGATACCAACGGTGAAGATCAGCCCTTGTTGGGCTAAGACCGGCCAGGCCAGATAAATCACTTGCCTCCAGGCCGGCCGCGGGTCCGTGACGAGTTCCATTTCTGAACAAAATAGTCCCGTAAGGAGCCGTCGTTGAGAGGGTCGCCGCTTCGGGTCAGTGATGACGATTCAGCCCCGGCGTCATGGCGACTACCGGTGTTCGATGTCCCGGACGAACCGGCACCACCAGCCGGCTCTCTCGCGTCGTTTCACCATCGAACCAGCGGATGCGAACGACGTACTCGTATTCACCCGGTTGCAGTGGGGGCGAAATAAATTCTCTCACGGAGTCGGCTTGCTTGAGCGGATAATTGTCGACGAAAACCTCTGCCCGCGAGTCCACCTCGATCGCCACGATGGCTCGAGTTGGGTCGACGACCGGCGGTGCCGAAGCCGCCTCTCGACGCTGGGCCGCCCGGGCTTCCCGCTGTACCTCGCGGTACAAACGGTTGTAAACCCTCTCAAACTCGGTGTTGAAGAACGATGCCCCCGCCAACACTCGCCAATCGGGGATGGCACAATTGATAAAATCCCGTCCGACCTTGCCGATGCAATGGATCGGCGGAACATAGGGCGTGAAGGGCAACGGCTCGATGGTTGGTTGAACCGCCGGCGCACTCGGGATCGCCGGAAACTGCGCCAGTACCGATGAAACTGAAGACGACGCGAACAGAAGAACAGACACCCACCGCACCATGGATGGTCCCCTTCGTCAGATCAAGCGGTGAGCGACGCCAGATGCACTTTATGGTAACACCCATCGGGCAGACCCGCTACCCAAGTATCACCTCGCCGAAGGTCCACCCGACTCAACGCTGCGGCGAGCAAGTCAAGCCCGGGCGTGGCCTCGACAGAGCACCGTGGGCGGCCGACTCGATCCCCTATATTGAAAAGGCGAGCCGCGCTTCGCGGCAGTCCCGGACAAGGAGGTGGTGCCATGACGTCTTTACTTGTCTGCCTCGCGGCGCTGGTGCCGACACACGACGGACCCCATATCCGCGTGCAGGAGGTGGACGGAGTTCACTATTTTCATGTGCGCCTTCGCGCTCCGTCGGGGTATCGTTTACCGAAAGCCCATCGGCAGCCCCTCGACCTCATCGCCCTCCACGACCTGGGCCGCATTCCCCGCTTGATTCCTCTGGATGGGAAAGCCCGGCTGGTCGCTTGGTATTACTCCAACTCCTCGAGCTTTCTCGAGTTCCTCGGAATCTTCCGTGAAACGACCGGCTCGGGCAAGTTCCGCTTGCTCGTGCCCGTGGAGGAGAGCAACAACCCCGGTTCGTCCGGTTGGCTCGATCAAGAATTGACGCTGCTGTTCGACGAAGAGGAGATCATTCGAACTCCTAAGCCGAATCAACGAAAGCCCGAGAGTCCCGACGCGGCGGATCTGGCCGGACGTTGGGCCGCGGCCTGGGCACGAGAATTTGCCCTTCGAGAGCGATTGACGGGCGATGCCCTAGAATTTCGCGTGCTCCGCCGAGAGTTGTGCCGCCGATTCGGCATTGCGGATCCCCTACCTCGACCGCTCCCGGAAGCGCAACCCCCGGCTGAGGCGTCCGTCGACCTCCGCGAATTGCGAACCATTGATCCGGCGGATCATCCCTGGCCCCAGTTGCTCGCTGGTCGAGACATCCGCGTGGAACCGATGGCCCGGCTGATCCCGGCTGAATTCTATTACGTCCGTTTACGTGCCACTTCTGAAGCCCCGATTCTGACCGATCAACTCGTCGACGCCTTGCGCGCCAGTTGGCAAACTTGGGAGGCGAATGCCCAGAATCACCAGGTCGTGGAGCGCTACTGGCGCCAGTTGGGTCTGCCGACGGATGAGACAGGGCGCCCCCGTTGGCCCCAACAGGTGCGCGAAGTCGCGATCACCGGCAGCGATTTCCACTTCCGCCTCGGCACCGATGTGACATTCCTCTTCGCCGTTGCCGACGAGGACGCCTTCCACCGTGACTTGGAGTCCGCCCGAACGACGTCCGGTCCAACTGAAAACCAGCAATTCGAACATGGCGGCGTCGCCGTGCAAACGAGGATTTCAGCCGACCAACAGATTCGGCAACATTATGCTCGGGTCGGCAGCCTCGCGCTCGTCTCCAACTCTCCGTCCGCCATCCGTCGGATCATCGACGTGATGCAGCGGCGATCGGTCACCTTGGCCGACACTCCTGAGTTTCGCGTCATGCGTGGTTTGTTCCCAATCGAGTCGCCGGCGGAAGATGTCTTACTCTTCCTGAGCGAGGCGTTCCAACGAGAACAGATGAATCCGCGACACCGCATTGGGCTAAAGCGTCGTCTCGAAGAAGCGACGGCCCATCGCATCGCCCGGGGCGAGACGCTTTATTCGGCGTGGTGGAAAGGTGAGCCCCCCGCCGTGCTTCCCCGAGTCAGCGACACCCCCTTGATCGATCGACCCTTGGAGCGTGTGACCAAGGCGGAAGATGAGTGGTACCAGGAATGGAGTGAGACCTATCGCAACGAATGGAAGCCTTATCTGGCCCCGGTGGCCCTTCGCTTCCAGCGGCGGGGTGGACGAATCCGGGCCGAAGCATTTGTCATGGCACCGAAGCAAGCTGAGTTCTGGGATGCCCTGCGAAACAAGCTCGGATCCGGGACCGTCGCTCGCGAATCCACTCTGCCCCCCGGAACGGCGGCCCGCGTCGTCGCCTCGGTCAAGGTGGGAGACATGGATCGCGCTCGCCTCAATCAGTGGCTCATTAGCAAAGGAGTTGATCGCAAACACCTGACGACCCGCGTCGATTGGATGGGCAACCGTGTCGTTTTTCACCTACCAGACGGCGACGCCTTGTCCAAGGTCGTCGATCATTATTGGCACGTCGACCTGTCCGCCGACGACTTGAAACGATCTCGAAGCGAAGCCACCCTTCGCTGGCTCTTGAGCCAAGTCCCGGCGACCTTGGCCGTCGAAATTGCCCGACCGATTTTCTTCCAGGGCACCTTGAAAAAGTTCCGAGAAATCGTCGAGGAAACTTGGCCCAAGACCATGAAATGGGAACCCCTCGGAGAAGATGGCCGACGAATCCGACTGACCCGAATTCAACCCGCCCCCGCGTTGCTCATGGCGGCTTTTGGACGCCTGCTCAAGGCCGAAGAAGTACCCGGAATTTACCTTGCGCACGGCGATCGGATGCTGGTCGTGGCGAGTGGGATGAATTCCTTGCGGGAGGGGATCGGGCGAGAAATCATCGGCCGTCGAGCCGAGGAGCGAGACCGAGCTGCTGCCTGGATCACTTTGGTGCCGTCGGCCTCATCACTCCGAAAGACGCTGCTCGACATTGGTGAACGGTCGGCTCATCAACAGGCGCTCGCTGCCGTCACCTGGTGGCAAACCCTGCACGAATCCGGGATCAAGGATGAACTACAGGCCGCAAGACACCTCGGCTTCGTTCCGGTCGCCTCGGATGAGAGCGCGACCTGGGTCGATCGAGGGGAGGTCGCCAATCAACGTCATGGCTCCCCCCGATCTCCTCGCTTGCAAGAAGCCTCCGTCAACTCGCCTTGGGCCAAACTTCTTCAGCAAGCAGGTCTGGTCCGGGGAGAAGTCCACATCCGACCGGATGGCATTTTGGTGGTCGCCCTGATCGGTCAACCTTAAGCACCCCGCAGTGCGATGGGCAAGATGATGGCGAGTCGAGCGTTGGGCTTGGATCGGCAGGAAGCGTCGCATGAGCGAATTCACCGGCGAAGTCGTACTGGTCACCGGCGCGGGCAGTGGCATCGGCCGAGGTCTCACCCGACGGCTCCTACAAGCGGGGGCCAAGGTCGGCGCTCTGGACCGTGATCCTCAAAAGCTGGAGTCGTTGCGAGCGGAGTGGGGAACGGCCTCTTTAGCGACTGCCATCGCAGATGTGACCGACAGCGACCAACTGTCCGAAGCCGTTCGTCAGCTCGAAGAGCGGCTCGGCCCGACCGATCGGCTCATTGCCAATGCGGGGATTGGCCAGGCTACGGGCTTCTGGCAGTTCAATTCAAACGACTTTTCTGCCATCGTGCAGGTGAATCTCGTAGGAGTCGCGCATTCATTGGCGGCGGTCCTTCCCGGAATGATGCAGCGTCGGCGGGGACACATCATTGGAATTTCCAGTCTTGCCTCGTACCGCGGCTTACCCTTGATGTCCGCCTATTGTGCGAGTAAGAGCGGGCTGAACGCAATGCTCGAGTCGTTAGCCGTCGAAGTCGCCCCCCTCAATATCCAAGTGACGACGATCTGCCCCGGCTGGATTCGCACGCCCCTGACCCAAGTGATCCGATCTCCCATGCCGGGAATCCTGGAGTTGGAGACGGCGTTGGATACGATGCTGACCGCCATCGCTCGGCGCCAGCGTCAAGTGGCCTTTCCTCCGCGGTCGGCGATGGTGGTGCGGTTTTTGCGCTGGTTGCCCACTGCCTGGAGCGATCGACTCATTGGGCGACGATTTCATCGGCATCGGTCCGACCCTTCCTCGGTCAGCACGACGTGATGCCCCGTCGGGCTGTCTCCCTCATCCGGTTGTGACGAACGCACGGGGCATATCGAGAAAGGAGAAGCTGCGGCGGCGTTGTCGTCGTCAGGACCGTGCGGAGCGGCAAATTCGTCGCGCTGACTCGGGAATCTTTCAAGTCCTGCCGTGTCCGACAATCCGAATAGCCGATGATAGGGGTGCATCCCTCAACCCAGGATTCCTCCGCGAAAGGAGTCGATATGAAACGGTTTTTGCGTGGCCTGCTGGTGTGCGGTATCGGCCTCATTCTGACGGGGGCCGCTCATGCCCAGCAGCCCGGAGCAGCGTCGGCGGCGAACGGGGCCGCTCCCGCGGCGAACGCCCAAGGCAACAGTTATCCGGCCGCATGTGGCTGCGACAACAATACCGGTTCCGCCCATCGGGTGTTCAAGGGGCGATTCAGTCGCCTCGGTCAGGGGCTTGGTCAGAGGGCGGACCGTCTTGCCGAGTGCTACATCGGCGTCAATCAAGGGATTTCCAGTCTGTTCCAGCGCTTGGCCGGCCCCCAGGTCGAGCCAACCGCCGGAGCGGGATTCGGCAAGCACAAAGGCGGCCCCTATACTCAACCGGGAACGGTCGTCTTCCCCCATCATCCTTTTGTCCGAAGCCCTCGTGACTTCTTCATGATGGAACAGCCATGATCAAACTGGAGCGGCTCCGCCACCTCAGACGGCGGAGCCGCCCTTCTCGACCACGAACAGGACAGACCAATTTGCATCTGCCGTCATCACCCTGGTCTAGTCAGGCCTAAAAATAAGCTATGATGGCAGTGTTCCCGTCTTCGGCACGACGGGGTCGCACCTGAACTTCGTGGTTCGCCGATGGCCACGCCCCAGACGACCGACGAACTGTTGCAGCTCGTCCGCAAAAGCGGGCTGGTCGAGGAACAACAGCTCGCCGATTTCCTCGCCGCTCATCAACACGATGGGACACTGAACAGCCAGCCGAAAACGGTCGTCGACGCCCTGGTCCGCGACGGGCTGATCACCCATTTTCAAGGTGAACAGTTCTTGTTGGGCAAGTGGAAAGGTTTCACACTCGGCAAATACCGCCTCCTCGAGCGGATCGGCGTCGGAGGCATGGGGCAGATCTTCCTCTGCGAACACACCTACATGCGGCGACGCGTGGCGATCAAGGTTTTGCCCCCGTCGAAAGCGCAGGACCCCGTTTCTCTGGCTCGCTTTTATCGGGAGGCCCGAGTCGCCAGCGCTCTGGAGCATCCGAATATCGTCAAGACGTACGACATCGATCAGGACGCGAATTTGCATTTCCTGGTCATGGAATACGTGGACGGAACCAACTTGCTGGAAATCGTTAAGAGATTTGGTCCGCTCAATCTTCTCCGGGCGTGCCACTATATTCGCCAAGCCTGCCAAGGGTTGCAATACGCTCATGCAGCCGGCATGATCCATCGGGACATCAAGCCGGGCAACATCATGGTCGACCGACAAGGCACGGCCAAACTATTGGACATGGGATTAGCCCGATTCTACCGCGACGAAAAAGACCAGCTGACCTTGAAGTACGACGATAAGAATGTGTTGGGCACGGCCGACTATGTCGCCCCGGAACAGACTCGCGACAGTCGGAATATCGACATCCGCGCAGATATTTATGGAATGGGGGCGACCTTTTACTACATCCTCACCGGTCAGCCCCCGTTTCCCGAGCCGACCGTGGCGGAAAAACTTATCGCGCATCAGACGAAGAAGCCCCGTCCGATCCGCGAGTTGCGCCCAGAAATTCCCGTGGGCGTTGCGAAGATCATTGAGAAGATGATGGCGAAAGACCCGAAGGATCGATTCCAGACGCCCCAAGATGTGGTCGATGCCTTGGAGATCTGGACGCAGCAACCGATCGACCCGCCGCCGGAAGAGGAGATGCCCAAGCTCAGCCCGGCCGCGAGGAAGCCGAATTTTGGGTCATCCCCTCCGGCCATGCCGATGCCCTCAGCGGCGACGCTGGGCAGCAGCGGCATTTCGGCAGCGTCGAGTCGGGGACTGAGCCGAGCCGGTTTTCGCACAGCCCCGATTTCGCCGGCGTCGCTGGAAGAGAGTCGACCCGCCCCTTCCGGTTCGGCTGCCGCCCGATACTTGAATTCGTCGGCATCGATGGTGGACATTCTTTTGCCACGAATGATGCCGCCTCGTCCCCCGGCAACTCCTGCCGCGGAGACGCATCCGCTCCCTGCACCGCCCGATCCGACTCCGCAGCCCAAGGCTCCCCCTGTATCGTCGCAAACAGGCCCGATGGCACGAGGGATCGAACCACCGGGAGCGGTTTCGGCAACGACCGGTACAACAGGCGCGTCGGGAGTCGCACCGGCAACAACCTCGCCCCGACTGGGAGCCGCCTTACCGCGATGGGGCACGAAAAGTTCGGTCCCCGGTGAAAGTCAGGAGCCGCTGTCTGCCGCGGTCTCAGAGGGGATCACCGTCCCCCTGCCGCCGACCGGTCATGGTTTGCCGATACCGGGCGTTCCGACGATCGCTTCACCACCGCCCGTACCGGGGCCGGTCGCGCCGTCGCTTTCGTCACCTGGGTTTCCGGTTAGTTCGCCAACTTTGCCAAGCACGGCGGCAGAAGGGGCGGAGGTTCCGCCGAAACCCTCCAAGCCCACGATTGAGCTGCCGAAGCTGCGGTCGTTCCAAGGCGCGACGGTTCCGCTGCTGAATTTAAGCGGTGCCGCTCCGCCAGCGGCCGGCGTCTTGCCTCCCTCGCCTGTCGTGACGCGCCCCTCGCCTCCTCCACCGCCCGCCCGCGACGTTGCTCCTCCGGCGACGACGTCGGCCCCTGAGCCGGCGCGCTCGCAACCTCCGGTGTTGCAGCCGCCACCCGCC